>CAMLET010000016.1 GCA_946479125.1 uncultured Flavobacteriales bacterium | reverse complement strand
CGAAAAATTGACCATTGCATATCCGGCTCGTGCTGAACAAGCAAAACGAGTTGTAGAACACGTGGAAACATCACCTTATCCGGTAATCATCTGTGGCGATTTCAACGATACACCAATGAGTTACGTCTACAATCAATTCAATAAAAACTTAATAGATTCTTACCGTGAATCGTGCTTTGGAATTGGTGTCACATACGCAGGAAAAGTCCCTGCAGGAAGAATAGACTATATTTTCCATTCACCAAGTCTGCAAGCAAGTAAATTCAAAATCCAGAAAACAGCTTATTCAGATCATTTGGCTGTGATGTGCGAGATTTGGCGGAAGAAGGAGGAATAGAAAATTGATTTATTATATTTTTCCATTCAAATAAAACAATTCGTTCATATCTCGTGCTAATCCACTGTATCCAGGGTAAATATTGGAATTATCTATACCTGCCTTTCTTAATTCTTTCCTAATATTCTTGATTTGCTTCGGATCTATCACAAGTTTATCAAGTCGTTGCATAGAGCCAAAGCGAGTTTCCACGTTTTTGACATTGACGGATATTGATTCCTTTAAATCACGCTCATATTCTTTAGAAATACTCTCATAACCGAACAAATTAAATCGCAGTAAAGGTATTAGGTATTCTTTTATTGCTTTGTTTGATATTCTCGCATTTCTGGGGTCATTCAAAACTAATTTAAAAAAATCAACTTCATGGCCATGAAGTGTAAAATAGCTTTTTTGATTATACATTCTATCATCAAAGTACATTGGTCTGAAAGCAATAGGAAATGGATGATAGTTCCTTGAAGCATAATTAAGATATGACATGATTTCCAAATGAATTTTTTCAAAATCAGCATCAATTGAACCGAATAAACCTTCAGGAATATCCCGATAAAACGTAAACGGTTCTCCACCTTTTGTGCCTGAAATGAAATGGAACTTAAAATTTAACCATTCATGATCTAATAAATAAACCACCGGTGAAGAAAGTTCAGTAGAACCTTCCAAAGCGAAAAACAATGCTATCAAATAAGAATCAGTCCAATCTAATAATCTCGTTTTAAGTCCATAATGTTGGGAAAGAAAATACCACTCTATTCTAGAATAATTCGATTTATTTCTTTCAAAAAAAACACCTTTTTGAATAAAGCTCGATAAAGAGCTGGATTCCATACTAGTGATATGTCTTTTCCTCATCCACTCTGGGCATCCATCAACCTGTATTCTGGCTTCGTAATCTCGGTAAATACCAGGTCGCAAATTCCAATTTGAATCTGGTTGCCCTCTATAAATAACGTTTCCAGGTGATTTTCTTTTCCATTTATTTTCGATTTTACCAATCTCGTCAATATAGTGGGATAGTGATTGAATCTTTTTCATGACAACAACTAGAATTAAAGTACTTTACCCTCTTCTGACAATCCGCTTCGAACAATCCAAAGTAAATATTCACGTCCCAAATCTGTGAGACTAATATATTCAGCTTTTTTAACTAGTAGGAATTTAGAGAACAAAAAAGAGAAATATTGATCTTGTGACCAATTTTTAAAACTATCAGGAAATCTATGTATTACGTTTTCATAGTATTCTGACAAGTACTCTTGAGGTACTCCCTGTGCACCTAACGTATTAATTTGTTGCAAAAATTGAATTTGACTCCCAAAAATAATTTGATGTATTTTTTCAAATTCCAAAACTAATTGTGTTCCTGCTAAATGGCGTAGAAGAACTTTATCGGTATCACCTTCAATTTCAAGATCCTTCTCCTTCAGTTCAGCAATAATTCTTTTTTCTAGTTCTGTAATTACGCTGGAATTCCCTATTCTCTCGAGTAATTCCTGAACATTACTGTTGTTTTTCTTGAGTTGAATATTTTTTCTAGAAGCTGAATAATAATCCCCAAATACATTTGTGCTTTCTTGTTTTTGAACACTTGTCACGCTAATCAAATTTGTTATTAACTGATTGTTACGCTCCTCCAATTTTTTATTTTCATCTTCTTTTTTCCTAATTTCTCGTTGGATAGAAAGAATTTTTCCTATTGAAAAATTATCAAACGATTCGGACAGAACCAAGACTGTTAAAACCGAAATTAAAAAATAGATCCCATTTTTTAATTCACCTTTTGGTTCAACTTTATAAAAATTATAGAAAATTATCGCACCAATTCCTAAACAAAGGATAATGATCAGTGTTCTCACAAAATAATTAGGCTTATTATTAGTTTGATCCATAGTAAATAATTTATTTAAACCTACAAAGTAGATTTGATAATTGATAAAATCTAATCAAGTTATATTGAATTTAGAATATGCCATTTTGTGATTATATTAATATACACATTGCTTAGAGACTAATCCAATGGATTCACCCCATATTTCTCCTTCATTTTCTTTTCGCAATATTCCTGGTCAGCTGGAGATAATTTAGCGAATTGAAGAGCATCAAAAGTCACAATACTTAAATCTTTCACATTTGGATTCAATACCAGAAATCCTTTTCTCTTTTCATCAGGAAGAAACAGATAAAGTGGTACATAAACATCACCTCTGGCCTCTTTTCCAGGAAAATAAGGAACTGCTCGAAAACGGATTTCAAAGAAATCTAAAGAATCCTCTGGCAGATGAAAACCTCCAAAAGCGACTTTTCCATTCTTAAATGCAATTCCACCAAGCTCACCTTCTGGACTTTTCTTATCGTAAATGTGTACTGCGGGATTCCTATCTTTCATGCAGATGAAGATTTCACCCAGCCAATCTCTATGCTTCTGTGGTTGTGTAAATTCAAGAACCAACGAATCGGATGTCAAAGTATATTGAATCAAGGTATCTTTAAAGGTGATGTCATCATTAACCACTTTATTGTAAGCAGCTTCATTTGAATTTTGATTGCAGCTCACCAAATTCATTATCAAAATCATGCAAGAAAAAACAATTTTTACTTTCATATTATTTACAATGTATCTTTAATAATTCTTCCACTTCAGTTCCGTAAGCATTACTATAACCGAGTTTTATTGCTTTTTCAAAGTTGGAACAAGCTTCCTTGTTTCTTTCCAATGCAAGATCAAGTAATCCTTTATTTCTGTATACATATGGATTCTCGGGGTAAGATTTAATAGACATATTAATATATTCTTCTGCCATGTCGTAACCTTTCTCTAAATAGAAAACATAAGCCAAATTATTATAGATGTAACCGATCATCAGATTATCTTTTGCATAAGTCAAAACGGTGAAATAATCCATTTTTGCTTCACGATACTTTCCCATGAGGGCGTAAGCATATCCTCTGTTGTTAAGAATATCAGTTTCTAAAGGTGATATTGCCAGAGCAGAAGTATAGTCCTTAACCGCAGCTTCGAGATTATTCAGTTTTCGATAAAAAATTGCACGACAATAAAATACCACCCAGTTTGAAGAATCAATTTCTAGTGACCTGGAAATACTGTTTACGGCCTCTTCATAATTGCCAATTTGACCATAAAACACTCCTCGAAGTTCATAATAAAGATATAAGGGTTTTCGTTCTCCTTCTTTTTCCAATAACTGAATAGAAAAATTATAAAGCTTATCCACTTCCCGATTCCACAATTTGTCGTTATGTGGTATTTTCAAATCATGAATGTATCCATTAATGGAATCCAATGCTTTAATCCCCAATGAATCTTTATCATTTTCAAAATACATTTCTGCACTTTTGTATATTCCTTGAAGATCCGCAAGATAATCCTTAGTCGAGTTTTGAGAAAATGCGAAACAATTAAGGAATAAGATGAAGATGAAAAAGATGGATTTAGCTATGGACATACAAGATTGTTCTTTCTAAATAATGATAAACAAAAGTAAGATTTGGCCATGTAATTCTATCATCTTTTTACCTTCTTAAATAAATGGCAAATTGTAATCCTGCTTCTCAGCCAAGTCGTTGAATGTTTCTGACGCTGTTTACCACTGATTTACAAATCATCAAGGATCAATAGCGCTTTTGTTTTCAAAATTTCACGTTTTTTTGAAGAAAAAATATCCTTTGTTGGGTTTTTACGTTGTTGTAAATATTTACATTTAGGATATGAAACGCACTACTGGTATTCTTTTTTTAACCGCTGGGTTAATTTTATCTTCTTGTTCATCCAATTCTGTCGATAAGGAAAGTCTTGTTGGACGATGGAAACTGTCTAAAAAAGAAGGTAACGACAAAAAGTCTATTGATTTGACGAATAAATCTACTGTGCTTATTCTTCATCTTGAAGAAAACGGTTACTTCACTTATTACGATTCTGTTACCAATCAGGATTGGATAAAAACAGGTGTTCCTCGTATTCAGGTGCAATCGAAAGGACAATGGACTTTGGAAGACCAAACTTTAGTTTTAACTGATTCTGAACAAGATAAGGAAGAACGTTTAAACATTGAAGAAATTTCTGATCACAACATGATCACAAAAAATTCAGAAAAAAAATCGGAAGTATTTACCGTTTACGGAAAGAATTAAGTCTCAAAATTTACTAGAAGAATCAAATTAAAATAACCGCAGAGAAGGAAGAGCGCAGAGTTTCGAATTTGACTCTTTGCGATCTTATTCTCTTAGCGTTTAATTGATTATCCCCTTTGATCTTTAAGGTTTTCTTAAAAACCCATGTAGCCTCCCAACTCAAGGCTGGGAATGTTCTGATCGTCTCAGAAAGCACGATTTAGTTCGCTGCGTTTCGCTGTAATCTGCCGTCCCGAAACTTCGGGACCAGTAAACTGGATGCAGCCCGCCATTGAAACTACAAGACTCCCCATTCGCTAAAAATGTTAGACGTCAATGTTCTAACTACATGGGCTTTGCCTCAGTCAAGCTGAAACTCCCGTTAACAGGCACAAATTAATTGGCTGAACGGACTATAAAGATAGCACTTAAACACATAGCAAGCATAGTTTCTTCACATAGACACATAGTTTTCTTAATGATTTTTAGAATTATTTGAATCGTTAAGAAATTGTAGGAATCAATAATAATCAAGCCTATAAATCTATGTGACTATGTTTCAACTATTTGCTCTATGTGTTTTAAATCCTGAATAGTAACGCCGCAATAATCCTAAACTCCGATTTCACCAAATCTGGTCGCCACGAAGAATCAAGTGGAACTGTTGAATAACCTGTTTGAGACGTAACTCCTCCTGAACCAGCAAAATACGGAACACTTGAATGACGGTAAACTGCTTCAATTCTGAAAGTAATGCTTTGATTCGGCATGAAATCAAGGTTTGTAGAACAATCCCAGGCTTTGAATAAATCTCCAGGATTCGCACTGAAAGGAAATGCTCCTTCAGTTTGCGTTGGATTCAACGAATTGGGTAGCGGACTCGCCTGACCAGTTGGATAAAGTACCAGATATCTTCCCGGATTGGTCATTACTCCGCCTCCAAATGTCCAGGCAAACTTGTTTTTTGCAAACCAAATTCTGTTGTAGAACATGGCGCTTGCAAAATATTGGGCTGGACCAGCAACACTGTCTCCGCTTTTTAAACCATTCACTCCACCTCCATTTTCAAAGCCGAAATCTCCGGTCAATGAAAATGCCATTCTACTTACAATTTTTGATTCTGATCTGTCAAAATAACGAACCAATAAACTGTTGTCCGAGTGAAAACGCTTTCTTTCTTTAATCATCGCTGCGTCGGTTCCAATGTAATTATTCGTCAACAACTTGATCTTACTATTCGGCATCCAGGTGATATTTCCACCAACTCCCGGTTGTGCATTGAATCGACCGTAACTCTGCCAACCATTGATGATCCAGGGCTCAATCTTCAGATTTTTAGTTGGATGGATTTGGAAGCGAATTCCATTGAAAAACCATGGTGTATTGTCAGAAGTAAAAGATGCCTGATATTCCCAGTTTTCTGCCTGGTAAAAGGAATTTAAACCAATGTATGACATAAACAAACCAGCATCAACGTTAATTCCGTACCACTTGTCGAAATGATAACCTGCATACGCTTCACTGATATAACGGTAAGCATTTGCCAATTGGTATTGGCCTTTGTATGGACTGTAATCGTTTCTCGGAACCACAATAGAACGTGTTCCAAATTGTGTCATAAATCGACCACGCGAATTTTTATAGTTGAAATCTCCACCAAAATGAAGCTCAGAAAGTTGAATCTCGTTGTTTCTGGCTAAAGCAGTAGAACCTACAACTGTATTGTCATTCGGATTATTGAACGAATACGTGTAATTTACATCTATCATCAACGCTGGAGTGAAATACTTGCTTTCCTTCCAAATGTTTTCTGTTCGTCTATCACTCCCATTTTGCCAACTGACATCTACTCCATGGAACGGGATTTTTGTTGTTGTGCTGTCCAAATTTTGGGCGTGTGAATACTGAGCTGCAATTAGAGCTCCTACTAATATTATGTTTTTCATGATAATCTGTTTTTGAAACACATAGAATCATAGTAAAAACATAGTTGCACATAGTTATCAATTGAAACAGACTAATACGCCCAATTTTATAAAACTATGTGACTATGTGCCCATTCTATGTGCTCTATGTGTATTAATTGTTTCGAGTGAGTTGCTCCGTAAAAGTCTTGGGATATGTCATCGGAATTTCTTCACGAACAACATCACATTTATCTAATCCGAAGGCGCGAATATCACTTTGACCAAAATGTTTCAGCATAAAGTATCCTTTGAGCAACAAACCGTCTCTGAGTGAGAATTGATGTTCCACAGAAAGGAACTTCGCCAGTACTACAAATTTGAAATCCGGCTCCTGATTGTATTTGGTAGAACCATCAGGACGTAAATGCAAGTTCAACTCTTTATTCTCCACTAATTCATGCAGAATTTGTTTGAAATACATTTCTGTTTTTGGCTGAATTCTGAAACCGATATTCAGATTCACTTTTATGACTTTGTCATCGATCAATTCTGAAACATCATACGTCAATGTATATGGTTGATCGGTTCTATTAATGTGCACAAACCAATAAACATCAGCACGTTTTGGTCGTTTTGCAAAGATGGAACGAATGATCTTCTCTTCTATTTCATGTCGTCTGTTTGCCTTAGTCAGGTAAATCAAATGTGTTGCAAACTTCGGAATTTCAGTATCAGAACTTAATTCAACAATATCATTGGAGTATCGGCCTAAATCCAGGAAGTTGGTATAGCGATTATTGATCTTTCGTGCAAAGAACCAAATGTACATGATTCCGAAAATGAACAATTCGAAAAACAAGAACATCCATCTTTCCTTGATCTTGGCAACATTTGCAATAAAAAACGAACCTTCAATGAGTGCGAATAATGTTACAATTCCAATCACAGCGAACTTGTTCCATTTCAATTTGTAGATCAGAAAAACGGATAGAAGAACTGTTGTCATCAACATCGTTACTGTAATACTGAAACCATATGCTGCTTCCATGTGTTCAGAAGATTTGAAATAAACGATCATCAAAACGCAGCCAATCCAAAGAATGGTATTGACACTTGGAATGTACACCTGACCTTTGGATTCTGTTGGTTGTCGAACCGAAACTCTTGGCCAGAAATTCAGGTTCATTGCTTCTCCAATCAAGGTGTAACTTCCTGAAATCAAAGCTTGAGAAGCAATTATTGTAGCAAAGGTTGCTATGATGATTGACGGCAATAAAAACCACATAGGAACTATTTCGAAAAAAGGATTTCTTCCATGAAGATATTCACCATTCTCTCCTACAAGCCATGCAGCCTGTCCCAGATAACATGCAACAAGACAAACTTTCACGAACATCCAGCTTACGCGAATGTTCTTCACTCCGCAATGTCCAAGATCAGAATACAAGGCCTCTGCTCCCGTTGTACAAAGGAAAACAGCTCCAAGAAGCCAGAATCCATGTGGATAATGAACCAATAAATTATAAGCGTAATACGGGTTTAATGCCTTGAGAATTTGCGGATGCTGCAGAATTTGGTTAAGTCCAAGTAGTAGCAGAAGTAAAAACCAAACCGACATTATTGGTCCGAAGAACTTACCGATAACCTGTGTTCCGAAGCGCTGAAAGAAGAACAATGCAGATAAAATAGCGATTACCACCAGAATGACGACTGTGCTACCAGCTTTGAACATTGTTTCTAAACCGTTCACTTTTGCCAAACCTTCAATTGCCGTTGCTACTGAAATTGGCGGAGTGATAATTCCATCGGCTAAAAGCGTTGTTGCACCCAAAATGGCAATAATCGTGAGTTTCTTTCCATAGCGTTTTACTACTGCATAAAGTGAAAAAATCCCACCTTCGCCCTGATTGTCTGCCTTTAAGGTTAACCAAATGTATTTGATTGAAGTTTGAATAACCAAGGTCCAAAATATTGCCGAAACACCGCCATAAACAAGTGATTCTTCAATTTTCCGAGTTCCAATAACTGCTCGAAGTGCGTAAAGCGGGCTGGTTCCAATATCTCCATAAATGATTCCGAGAGCGATTAGAACTGATCCAAAAGTTAAACGATTCATCGTTTTGTTTGCTGTAATATTCATTGTTTAGAATTTCTACAACAAAGGTGTGCGGAAAGCTATAAGGGAAATGTAAAGAGAAGTGGTGGTGGTATAAAGAAAATATAAAGACCCGAGTGATGAGTGATGAGTCACGAGTGATGAGTTATGAGTGATTTTTAACTTGTAACTTGTAACTCGTAACTTTAAACTCATAACTCTTAAACAAAACGGTATCCCACACCACTCTCGGTTAGAATGTGTTCCGGATGATTGGGTTGCTCTTCCAGTTTTTTTCTCAGGTTGCCCACAAACACACGTAAATACTGAGTTTCTAGTTGTTGACCAACTCCCCAAACCTCTTTCAGAATGTATCGATGCGTGAGTACTTTTCCTTCGTTCGTAACGAATAAATGCAGCAAATTGTACTCTGTCGCTGTCAATTTCACAGGAAGTCCTTCTTTCTTCACCGTTCTATCCGTAAATGAAATCGTGATCTTACCAAAAGAATATTCCTGTGTAAGTTCGGTTATTTGATTTTTTCTCAGAACGGCTCTTATTCTTGCCAACAATTCTGAGGTTCTGAACGGTTTGGAAATGTAGTCGTTTGCACCATGGTCGAGCGCTGAAACAATATCGTTTTCATTGGTTAATGCAGAAAGAATGATAATTCCTCTGTCATACCATTCACGAATACGCTTTAGCACTTCATGTCCTGACATATCCGGAAGCCCGATATCCAAAATCACTAAATCAGGAGTATAAGAGGCTGCAAGATTAATGGCTTCTTTTCCACTGTCTGCAATCAATACCTTGTAATCGTTACTTTCCAGCGTAATCGTTAGAATTTTCTGCAATTGCACTTCGTCTTCAACAACAAGAATTACTGGCTTATTCATGATTCAACTGATTAAGATATGTCACTTCCAGCGGCATTCTGATAATAAAATCGGCACCACCATACGAATTGTTCTGAGCGAAAACCTTTCCACCTAGCGCTTCTGTATATCCACGAACTATAGATAAACCAAGACCATTTCCTTGCTGTGCGGTATTTGAAACGCGGTAGAATTTGTCAAAGATCCGCTCCAGATCATACTCCGGAATTCCGCTTCCTCTATCGGTTACTACAATCTCAAATTCGGGTGAAACGGTTACAACTCGTAAGTCTATTTTCTCCGTTTCCGGTGAATGCTGAACAGCGTTAAGAATTAGGTTCTGTAAAATTACTTCCAGCCAAAATTGATCAACATTCACCAACGGCATTGGAACTTCAAACGAAACGCGAACCCGTTCTTTCAAATTGTTTGAGGCGACAATCTGGTGAATCATTTCTTCCAAATCACACCAATCCATTCGCGGGCGAATAACTCCGGAATCCAAACGACTCATGTGAAGCAAGTTATTTATTTGACGATTCAAACGCTCACCTGCAATTCCAATTTCATGGATAATTTCCTTTTGCTGCTTTTCAGTTAATGGAATAGAATCACTTTCTAGCATATCAACGCTTCCAATAACTGTAGAAATGGGAGTTTTCAACTCGTGAGAAAGTGAATTTAAAACGGTATTATACAAACGAATAACCATGGCTTCCTCCTCTTTCTTTTGAAGTTTCTTCCGTTCTTTTTTGATTTTATAAGTTAGAATGGCATTGATAATTGCAATGAGGAAATACATGAGAAACATCAACGAGTCTTCAGCATTTCCAATGTGAAAGGTGAATGTTGGTGGAATAAAAAAGAAATTCCAGGTTAAAGCGCTTAAAACGGAAGCGATCATTACAGCCCAAATTCCGAAGAACATTGCCAGCACAGAAAGTGTCATCAATAAGATCAACGCGTCAGTACGATAACTCAGGAATGAATTCCCTAAAAAACAAAGACTAGCTGCAAGCGCAACAACACCAACGCAAATAACAATCTCTAAAAGAACACTTCTACTCTTTTCCATGAATCAAATGTAGTGGCTAGGATATAAAGAAAAAATAAAATATTCCGACTTGGTGATTTAAGGTATGACGAGGAGAGTTTAAATCAATATTGAACAACATCAATGTTTGTATCGAGGCGTTTTTTTAAGGAATAACTTGCATAAATCTCTTCAGGTTTAAAATCGAAGAATTGAACAAAATCTTTCAAATGGAAGCCTTTCAATTTCAATTTCTCCGTCTTCTTAAACTTCTGAAGTTCTTCCGTTCGACCAAGTAACAACAAAGCTTCCACTTTCGATCTTCGCCAGTTATCCTTCAAAATCTCATCGAGTTTCGTTCCCAGAGCTTTATCGGCCATTTGAACTTCTAACTCATAATAAGTTTGAGCTTTGAGTGAATCGCCGAGATCGTTGAAGAGTACTCCTGTAATCAACAGTAATTTCGGTAGTTCCGGTTCTGTTAAGCTTCTATTTGACGTTAGATCAACCAAGGTTCTTTTGATGTCCGCATCAGTGAAATCCTGACCGTATTGAAACCGTTTCTTCTTTGCCATAAACACAAGCAAAGCATCACTTTTACCTTGTCTGTAGCTATTGATGGAATCGAGATTGATCTTTACCTCAGGTTCAATATCAGCTATTTCCGTTTTATGCTGTTCAGAACAACAAAGCAAAAACGCCGCTAATCCAATAATCAGAAACGAAGAGGATAGTTTAGAAACCATCGAGAACATCTCCGTTCTTTACGATTTGAACGTCCTTCTCTTTACAAATACCGTAAGTGATCGCCCAAACAATCAATCCAACCGGAAGATAACTAAGCATCAACAAACCAATAAATTCAACATCACGACTATGCCGACCGAAATCCGTGACTACGAGATACATCACCCCAAAGGTTAAGATGGAAACACCAATATGAACAAGATTCTGAACAAGCATGTGCCTTTTCTTTGAAACTTCCTTTTTGTTCAAAAGCAGATGTGCGACAAACATTAGAATTAAAGCGGGAAGAGAGCACAAAGCACTTGCAACCATGCAAATGAGTGAAACGCCAAGTAACTCCTGCGCCGTATTTCTACTACCGCCAAATGCTGCTTCTCCTGTTAATGCTTGTCCGATATGCGGGCAAAGCAAGCTTCCAACAACCACAATAATCAACCAGTTGGTAAATGTGATGTAAATAGGTATTCTAAAAGTCTTCATTTGAATTATTATTAGATTTCATCAATCACAGTCGAATCAAACAGTTTATGCTCCACTCGCGTTTCTTTGAAGGCAACAAAACTTATTGTCCATGCTATGGTTCCAGCGGTAAAATAAATAAACGCAATTGGTATCAGAAAACCATCTCTACCGAATTCTCTAATACTGCCAATAACAGCAAATGTCAAAACAGTAACAACTACATGTACTAAATTCTGGATGATCAGGTAATTGAATTTCGTGAAGTTTGTTCTGTTTAAGATGATATTGGAGATCAACATAATAACTATTGCCGGTAGGGATAAACATGCGCTGACAGCAGCAAACATTCCAGCTGTCGTAAAAAACTCTTCATTGAAGCTGAAATTTGGTCGCCCGTGAAATAAATTAGTCATTGGAATGCACAGGCTACCTAGAATAACAGCAATTACCCAGTTTACAAAGGTTATGTAAGGTGGAATTCGATACGATTTCAATTTGAACAGGTTTACAGTTATTTAAATGTAATACTTTTTCAATCTCATGTTACACAGGGTGTTGAAAAAGGAGTTCAAATCACTACATTTGCGTTAAAATTCTTACAAATGGAAAAGATTGGAATCATTGGATGTGGAAACCTAGGATTATCGTTGCTAACTGGATTACGCAAAGAATTTCCTTCTACGCCCATTTATGGTTCCAGAAGAAATATTTCGGGAATCAACCATTTGAATGACGCTGTAACTATCATTACCGACGACAACGAGTTATTAATTGCCGAATGTGAGATTCTGATCATTGCTTTAAAACCATTTATGGTTATCGATTTCCTGAAAAAACATCAAGCACTTTTCGACAGTAAAAAACATACAATTATTAGTGTTGCAACCGGAATTCGAGTAGAGGAAATGGAAACCGCACTTGAAAGCAACGATGTTTTGATTTATCGCGGAATGCCAAATACCGCGGCAGATGTACAGGAAAGTATGACTGCTTTATTTGGTAAAAAAGATCCGTTGAACAGAAAAGAAAAGGTAGACACAATTTTCAAAGCCATTGGTGAAACGGTTTGGATCGAAGAACAATTGATGGAAAGTGCCACGATCCTTGGTGCTTGCGGAATTGCATACGTACTGCGTTTTATTCGCGCCATGATCCAGGGTGGAATTGAAGTTGGTTTTGACGCAAAAACTGCCAATAAGATTGTGAATCAAACCGTAAAAGGCGCTGCGCAATTGTTGATTCAAAATGGTTTACATCCGGAAGAGGAAATTGACAAAGTAACTACTCCGAAGGGTTGTACAATTGTTGGTTTAAACGAAATGGAACACAGTGGTTTTAGTTCTGCGTTGATCAAAGGAATTGTAACGAGTTATCAGAAGATCGAACGTAAATAATTGAAAATGTATAGTTGAAAATGGCACCTCGACTCCGCTCGGTGACCTTTTGTCTTTACTTTTTTCAGAAGCCTATTCTTTCGTAATTTGAGGCTATCTTTGCAGCATGCAAAATTCTCATCTACAAGTTTCATTAAAGAATCTTGGTATTTCTGAACTGAATGAAATGCAAAACGCATGTATTTCAACTTTTGGAAAAAATTCGGATACCGTACTATTGTCACCTACTGGTTCTGGAAAAACGTTGGCTTTTCTTTTATCACTATTATCCGAATTGAAAGAAGATGAGGCAGGAATTCAGGCTTTGATCATCACTCCTACCCGGGAATTGGCCCAACAGATCGAAAATGTTTTCAAGCAATTAAAAACAGGATATAAAATCAATGCAACTTATGGTGGACATTCCATGCGCATTGAGCTGAATAATTTCAGTGAACCGCCAGCTGTTTTGGTTGGAACTCCAGGTCGACTTTTGGATCACTTAAAACGAGAAACCATTTCTTTGGACAACACAAGAACTTTGGTTCTGGATGAATTCGATAAGTCTCTGGAAATGGGATTCATGGCGGATATGTCGGCGATTTTAGCTTACATGCACAACCTTGAAAAACGACTTTTAGTTTCGGCAACCGATCTGAAGGAAATTCCTGAATTTACAGGGATTCATAATCCTGAGCATGTTAATTTCCTTCCTGAAACAATAGAGAAACAACAAAAAGTCTTCGAAGTTCGTTCGCATCACGAAGATAAAATGGAAACGCTTTTTGAGTTGTTGTGTAATCTACCGAGCGAGAAAACAATCATTTTCTGTAATCACAGAGAGGTTGTGCTAAAGATTCATGAATTTCTTCAGGATGGTGGAATTCAATCGGTTTATTACCACGGTGGTTTAGAGCAAGACGACAGAGAACGAGCTTTGATCAAATTCAGCAATGGAAGTTCACACTTTCTAGTTGCAACCGATTTGGCCGCTCGTGGACTTGATATAACAAAGATCGAACACGTCATTCACTTCCAGCTTCCCAAGCAAGAATCAGAATACATTCACCGAAACGGTAGAACATCTCGTCAAGACCACGAAGGGACAGTCTTTGTTCTTTTGGGGAAAGATGAATATTTACCTGAATTCATTAAAGCGGATGAATCGTATGACGTTATTGACAAAGAACCACTTCCTGATGCCCCACTTTGGAAAACCATTTACATTGGTGGCGGAAAGAAAGACAAGATCAATAAGGTAGATGTTGTAGGATTTCTCCATAAAATTGGTCGAATTGAAAACAACGATATTGGTATGATTACCGTTCAGGATAGAAGTATTCTTGTGGCGATTAATGCTTACGTTGTTGAAGATTTGGTTCGCGAGATTAGAGACGAAAAGATCAAAGGGAAACGCGTGAAGATTGGGTTTGCGAGATAGAGTTATGAGTGACGGGTTATGAGTTATGAGTTACCAGTTATGAGTGATGAGATAGTTGTAAGGATTTTATTCAACAGGAATCCATTCGGGAGTAATCCAATGATACAATTCTCCTTTTATAACCCTGTAATGCAATTGCGACAAGTCAAAGAAATCTGCATTATATATCGTATTACATTCGGAGAATAAAGGCGGTAAATCGACATTAATACAATAAACAGAACCCGTTCCAACAAAATCATTTGCATGGAACTTTTGAAACTCTCTTGTAATTCCGTACAAATCGTAGAATTGAATGAATGCACTGGTATCTGTAAAGAAACTCTGAGGAATTTCGCTGAGATCTGTACCCTTTTTTCTACCTGTTAAGCCTCCCCAAACATCCCACGATGAATTCATCAGAACCTTTCCTTTGTCCATAAAAAACAAACCAGGAACAGTTGTCAACGAATCACGTTTCGACTCCATTCTCGTAAGACCAATGAGTGGTTTGTATAATGAATCAGGAA
>CAMLET010000015.1 GCA_946479125.1 uncultured Flavobacteriales bacterium | reverse complement strand
TGAAGTGTTACTGGGCTATTCCACTTTCGGGTTATTTGGCGCAAAGATGGATACAGCATATTATTATGAATCTTCGCAGATGCGCACAGGGGAAGTTCAGTTCAACAACCATCTGATCGGGATAGAGAAACAAGATCGTTTGCTTTTGGGAACCGCCATTTTATCAGATTACGCAATGTATATCGACTTCCGTAAAAAGAACATGTATCTGAAAACTGTTGTACCAAATAAAGAATCGATAACAGAGAAGAAACTTGGCTTCAGCCTGTTTTACGATCCAGGCACCAAAAAATGTTTCGTGGCAAGTATTTATCAAGGTTCCGCAGCCGACCTTGCAGGATTACAACTGAACGACGTGATCACAGAGATCGACGGTCAACCTTTACCTGTATTCCCTGACTTCTGTGAATTCAGAGAATGGAGTCTGAACCTAAGAAAGCTACAAGTAATAACGTTGAAAACAGAACGCGAAGATCGTTTGATCAAAATTGAAGCAGCACTTGTACCGAAAAAGTAACCGCCGTTAGCATAAATTATGAAGTTGAAAAAGAGCTAATTCGTACAAATTTCTGTAAATTACTTCAAGAACATCGTGAAGAAGTAAAAAGTAGAAAGAGATGTGTTTTTCAGCAAATGCAAGTTTTACAGCCGCCGCAGTTTTAACGGTAGTTGGAGTTGCCTCGATAAGCCAGGTTCGCAAACCTTCGCATCTCATTTTTGCGAGTATGCCGTTGATGTTTGCAATTCAGCAGTTTTTTGAAGGTTTTGTTTGGCTTTCCCTATCCAATCCACATTTTTACGATTGGCATAATTTCTTCAAATATGCCTTTTTGTTGTTCGCCCAGATCATTTGGCCAACCTGGATTCCATTGTCTTTCTTATGTATGGAAACGTCTCCCAAACGAAGAACAACTCTCCAATACTTCGCACTGGCAGGTTTCATGTGTACCTTCATTCTCGCCTATCGCCTCATTTTCTCTACAGCAGTTGCAGAAATTGACGGTTGTCACATTGAATACGAAATAGTCTCAACCGAAAACATGCTGGTGATTACAGGTATATTGTACATTTTATCCATTGTGGTTGCGCCGTTTTTCTCCACACGAAAAAGAGTGCTCTATCTAGCAATTGCCAATGTGATTTCATTGATCGTAACGCAGCTATTCTTCGAAGTATACCTGGTTTCTGTTTGGTGTTTCTTTGCCGCAGCACAAAGCGTATTGGTGTTTTGGATTATGCGGGGAATGAGAAAGGAAAATAAAGCGTGATTGGAGAAAATGGACGAGGTACCTTTATGATAGGGTTTTGGGTGAGTGAAATGTGAAATCAATAAGCATTTCGAACCAGATCGTCATCTAGTTCAACAGGATACAAACCAACTTTGTACGGAGTATCAATCTGTTTTAAACCCAATTCTAAACAAAGCCAGTTATTTTCCGAAATACGTTCCAACAACTCGTTGCATTGCGATCTGTTGTCGGTAAAACAATTCGCGATTTTTGGATCAAAATCCATCCATGCAGAAGCATTCATTTTTCTCGGATCTTGTAAATACAAAGCTACGGTTGGCAATCGCTGATCGTTCTCAATACTCATATTCGAAAGCTGATCAATTGGTTCTTTTGATATCTTCACAACTGGTGTAGGTTTGTTTCCTGTTGCTGTTAAACTGGTAAATGTTGCTATCAAATTATTTTCCTTATCCACAACCACAGTAGGATTCAAGCATCCATAACGGAACTGCTCCCGCATTTGTATAAAGCCAAAAACAACGCGATTAGAACCAAACAACTTAAAGAGAAACTTCTCCGGCAGACAGAACAACACCGAGAAAAGAAACCTTCGCATTCCTTTCATTTGAATGTAATCGAAGTACTTCTTTGTAGAAATCTCGATCAATCCAGGGTTCGACGCTACTGTGCTATTGTCAACGGTGTGTTTCATGCTGTTTGATGGAATGGTTTAATTTGTTCTACCAAATTAAACACAATTGGGTCAATTAAATCCTGCTACTTTATAAGTTGAGTAATAGAATCTGAAAGGTAAAGTAGTTGAATCTGACTTTCGCGATATTGACGGCTCGCTTCTATATATAGTTCACTCATTTCCAAAAGGCTATTCCGGGCTTCTAGATAATCAATGACTGTTGTATTACCTGAACCGTATGTTTTACTTATCATCTGGAAAAGATCCTCCGCTTGTTGAAGTAACAATGAAAGTTCAGTTATACTTGTGTGTCGCTCGTTGGAAACCCTTTGAGCTTCTTTCAATTCTATAGGAAGTTGCTCACGGATTGAAGCTAAGTCTTCTTCCGCTTTATGCTGAAGCACTTGTGCTCGTTGAATCTCTCCTTGATTTCTTGAAAACAAAGGAATTTCTATCGTCCCGAAAAAACCCAGATATGGAACAGTATTTTGAGGATTGTAGATAATGCCGAGTTCTGGCTGAGGCCAGGCCATTGTGCGCTGTAACTCAACTTCAGAGTGCATTACCTGAAGTGTGGATTGCATCAACTCAATATCAGCACGGGAATCAAGATCTTCTGTTTCTGTTGGATAGATTTCTATTATTCTATCTAGAAGAAAACGATCAGCAGTATCAACAGTAACTCTCCCGGTCTTACCTAATAATAAAGCAAGTTCTGCCGATTCCACTTCAAATTCACGACGAGCAGCATGAAGTTTAAACGTTTGACTACCAGAATTCAAACGCAAACGTATCATTTCCGATTCGGAAATTTGGTGTTCTCTGAACTTTTTTTCACTGTCTGTCAATAGGCTATCAATACATTTAGATTCCCTTTCAAACAAGTTCACTTCCTTTTGTGCTGCCCAGGTTTCAAGCCATTGTATAGCGACATCTCTGTATACAGTTCTTTGTATCTCTTCCAAATGTTTTTGTTCCTTCTCAATTGTATGGTGTGCCACTTCCAGCTTTAAGTTTCGCTGCTCAGGTAATTGAAACGGCTTGGTTAACTGCCACCAAATTTGCATATTCTGACCACTATACCAGGTAGTACCAACAGGATAAAGCGCTGGGTTCGTCTGACTAAGCGACTGATTGTTCAAAGACGGATTCGGACGTAAACCAGCTGTAATGGAATCAGCCTCTGCAAGCTGAATTTGATACATGGCTTCATTAACCTGTGGATTATTACTGACCATTTCCAGAGCCTGACGCAATCCGATAACGGTCGACTGCGACCAGGTTGTAAAAGCACATAACATTAAACAGATAAGCATTCGATTCTTCATCAACTTCTGTATTTTGGAATAGAGATATAAAAGTCTTGTTTATTAGCGGTAAAACCTAGTCCAATGCTCAACAATTCAAGTATGAAAATTTCGATAAATGGTCTTACCACCTTCAAATACAAAGAAAAACAAAGGGTTTAATCAAATCTTATAAATATTTCTATGAGAGAATAGAAAAGCTCAAAAAAGTACTAACTTCGTTTTCGCAATGCCGCGCACGTGGTGAAACTGGTAGACATGCCATCTTGAGGGGGTGGTGCCATTAGGTGTGGAGGTTCGAATCCTCTCGTGCGCACGATGAAGTAGAAAGGCTGTGGAGATTCTCCACAGCCTTTCTACTTTAGATATTAAAAAGAGACCAAGTCTTTAAGAGCTCGTCTCATTAGGAAATCATTCTTGATTAAGAATGTATTCATATATTTTAGCAATTACTTCTTTAACGCCATCATCCATTTTTTCCGTAGCCACTGTAATCTCGAAATCCATATTGTCATATTTTGCTGAAAGAATAATGGATTTGTTTTCGATTAACATTTTTAATTCTATTGAAATATCGAAACTCAGATTATATCCTAAATTCTCAAATTTCTCATTAGTTAAAATAATATTTGTTTTGTCCGTTGAACTGAATAATGTATTATCATCTAATTTAATTGATTTACTTACTTTATTTTTCTCACGCACAGTAGTCACTTGAATAATTTCGTATTCCTTTTCAGGCAATTCTTCAACAATTAAATGCTTTGGAACTATTTTGGAAATTACTTCCTTATCATTTATCTGAATCGTTGAGTATTCAGTTCTTTTAGAATCTTTTATTTCTAGTTTAAAGTTTTCACTTTCAGTAATTTGAAAAATAGGGTTAAAAATTTTCTTTCTATCCTCTTCAGTATAGGAATCTATTATTTCTTTAACAGTTTCATCGTCGTAATCTTCATCTAGAACCAAATTCTTGTACTTGTCACCAACTTCGACAGCCCATTTTCTGAAATTTGGATCTTCAATAGATTGTTTCATTACTGTATCTACTGCAAGTCCAATCTCAAAACTTCCATATTTTAAATCAACCATTCGAAAATCGAGATCAGGTAATAAATCAGAGAATGCTTTACTAAGTCTCTTTTTATCTGATACTGAATTATTGAATTTCAGGAAAAAATCTGCTTTCACAAAACTTCTAAATGAACTTGATATGTTTTTAAGTAAACTATTAGCGAGTTCATTCAATCCTAAGGTATGTTGGTACCTTGTATTTATTGGTGAGAATTTAATATAAAAGGCCTTATCTCTTAATGACAAAAGATATTTATGCTCATTATACAGTTCTATTAAATTGTAATAATAAGATGATTCTGAAGGAATATATTCTAGGAAAGATTCTTCATCAGGTAAATATTCAATGCTGATATTTTCACTTTGAGTAACTTCGGTATTAATCACTTTTCCATGAAAATCTTGCTCTATCACGAATATATTATCATCATTATTGACTATTATATTCTTTAAGGAGATTCTTTTAGTAAGATATTCAATGATTGTTTCTTCTTCTACTTCAAACATCAAGTATATGTCAGAAGCATCCAATGTATCAACCAAATATAAGAGGTAGTTTTTATTTCTCCTTGTTAAATGAGTTAATATTGGCTCATCAAGAAATAATATATCCTCAATTTTTGAATACTTAGTTATGTCGAAATTACTACTCATTATTCTTCAACAATTGCAAACATACTTACTAAATCCAAATCTTTTTTTGGAAAAAAAGTATAATGATTCGTGTTTTTGGCGCTGTGCTTTACTCCATGAGCATCAGTAATAGTACTTTGAGCTATATGCGTATAATTCGATTTCTTATTTTGAGATAAGCTTTTTAAGGTCTGTTTTGCAGAATTTAAATTATCAAAAAGTGATAATCCCCAAGCAATACAAAGATCTTGATATTTTGGTTTTAAAAGCACCGATTGTGGAATAAATGAAGCATCATTTACAACTGATTCTACGCAACGGAAAAGTAGTTTGTCTCCGTTTTCATTTTGGGCAGGACAATTTTCGATATTGCTCAATTCTTCTTGGTAATTCAATTCCATTTTTATTTTTTCAGTGGTTTTCACTTAAACATGGTATACTCAAAAACCATAATAAATGTTACATCATAAATAGTGGTGATGATATACTTATTAAATCATCGTTTAAAATTATAACACATAATTACAATTAAATTTTCTAAAAGCACAATACGTAATCAATTATTATTAATTGTCACGAAGTAATTTTTAAAGTTTGGTTCGACTTGTGTACTGAAGTGCGCACCAAGTAATTTTTGATAAACGCCCGCTAAATAGCAGGCGTTTATTTTTTATACCTATTTTCTTTTAAAGACTAAACTGATAACATTTGATTATCTCAATGCTTTTATTAGTATTGTTGAAAAAACCACTATGAAAACAATTAACACCGTATTTTATTCATGGCAATCGGACTTGCCAAAGGAGAGTAATTTAAATACCATTAGACAATCTCTAAGAACAGCTGCAAACAATATCGAAAGTGATTTGGTTGATTTAAGAATTGAACTTGATGAAGCAACACGAAATACTACCGGCAGTCCAAATATTCCGCAAACCATCTTTGACAAGATTGGCAAAAGTGACGTTTTTATCAGTGATTTGACTACAATAAATAATCATGCTGTTACAACCGATAGACGAGTTCCAAATCCCAATGTATTAATAGAACTCGGTTTTGCTATTGCAACATTAGGTTGGGAAAGAATCATTTTAGTATTTAACACTTTTCATGGTACATTTCCGAATGATCTTCCTTTTGATATTGATCGTCATCGCGCTATTCCATTTTCTATTTCTGATAAAAATGATAATAATGGGAAGGGAAATCTTACTAAGATTTTAACAACCGCTGTTAAAGCAATAATCGAAAGTGCTCCTCTAAAACCTCACGAAAAATTAGGTGAAACTACAGAACAGAAAAAACGAAAAATTGATATTGCTAATTTAAAATGGGCGTTAAGTGCAATTCATATTCCGACATTCGATAGTTTTTTAGAAGAAATACCAGACAGAATTATTGGTAGAATCTTTTATTTTAAAGATCATTTCAATGCTGTATTAGAGAGTAATACGTTTCATATTTACAATGATGAGTTGCGTAATAGTATAGAGAATTTCAAAAACAGTTGGAATAAGTCTCTCTCATTTTACCAACATTATGGTCCTGACGGATCCGGTAAAAATTATGGCATTAATCCCTTCTAACCAAGGGAGGTGTAAAATTATATTAAATTAGTGGTTCACTATTTAAACACTGAACCATGTCTGAAAAGAAAATTGTTATTGTCATCAAACCAAAACTTAAAATCTATCAAGACTCTAAAGAAGAGTGGAGATGGGAGATTAAAATGCAATCAAAAATTGTTGGTGCATCAACTGAAGGATACAAGAACAAAAAAGATTGTATTAGTAATATGATTAATCTTGGTAAGAGAATTGAACAATTAAAAGATCATGAAGATGTTATTCAATGACATAAACTTTGTCAGGAACATGTCCAACAATCACCTCTGTTCTCTTTTTATCCTCTAAATGTTTTTTAGCTTCTTCTAAATTTTCCGCGAAGATACTACTCCCATGTGGTTTGCCATCTACTGTATATTCAGTGATGAATTCAATTAGTTCCATATTTTTATTTGTTAAATTTTACGTATATTATATACGATAATAATATTCTTCATATATTAGCTTCATGAATGATTACTTGAAGCAATTGAAACTTAGAAGAGATTTTCTAAGATTAGAGAAAGAGAGGCTTGAGAAGTCTCTTATTCCTGTAGTTAAGGAGCTGAAGACTGTTGAGAGTCTTATTGCTATTTCTGGTGGTGGTGAAGCCTTTCCCCGCGACGGTTCAATCCGTGATAAGATTATTTTCATCCTTAAAGAGATTAAGCAGGGTTCTTTTATGGATATCGCCAATTCTATTGAGAAACACGGAGAGACAGTTAACCTAATCTCTCTTAAAATCACTTGTTCTAATCTTGCTAATGAAGGTGTTCTCAAAGTAGTTGGTTCATCAAAACGCTCTAACATCTACTCGTTATGAAGTACACTATAAGACAATTCTCACAGGAGTTTCATAATGATGATGTTTGTTTAGACAAGATTATGAGTCTTCGTTATAATTCCTGCCCCGAATGTGGCTCTAAGAGTCTCAAAAGAGTTAAGGGTAGAAAATGTTATCAATGTGATGAATGTTATCATCAGACTTACCCTTGCGCGGGAACAGTATTTGAAAAGACAAGAACTCCATTAACTACATGGTTTTACGTCATCTACTTATTCACAGCTTCTAAGAATGGAATCTCAGCCTATGAGGTACAACGTATTACGGGTGTCACTTATAAGACAGCTTGGAGAATGTTGAAACAAGTTCGTTTGTTAATCTCCAGCGGGGTCACTTTAGAGAAGATGACAGGCACAGTTGAAATGGACGAAACCTTTGTAGGAGGCAAGAACAAAAACAGACATAAGGACAAGAAGGTTAAAAACTCTCAAGGTCGTTCATTCAAAGATAAAACTCCTGTATTTGGAATGTTAAACAGAGAAACTAAGCAAGTTATTTGTGTTGTTGTTCCTGACACCAAGCGAAGCACAATACAACCGATTGTTAGAGAATTTGTAGAAGCTGGTTCAACTCTTATGACTGATGAATGGATTGCTTACCAAGGTTTAAACGTTGACTACGATCATAACTATGTAGACCATTCTAAGGGCATATATGCAGTTGATGGTGGAATTACATCAAACGGTATTGAAAACTTTTGGAGTGTGCTTAAAAGAACTATAAAAGGCTCTTATATAAACGTTAGTAGAAAGTACTTGCAATTGTATGCAAATGAATCTGCATTTAGATTCAACAATAAGGATTCAGAAACTCCTATTTTTTACTTGGTTTTGGAGCATCTTTCTTCGGAAGCATCTTAGACAGACTTGTATCAAATTCTTCTTTTGACAAAGGTTCTAAGTTGTTTTTCCTCATATACTCCTCCGCGCGAAGTTTAAGTTCCTCGTTAGAAAGAGTTGTAACTAACTTACTTCTTTTCTCTTCTTTGTTGTTCATAATTGTAAAGTTACGTAAACCGTAGAATTCTTGTGTAAAATCTACTGGTGTAATTTCTAATGCTTTATACAGCCTATCCATCCAAAACATCGACGGGCAACGTTCACCTCTCTCGTAACTTGATACATTTTGAGCGTTAATATTCATAAGGGATGCGAGTTCAGATTGACTTAAATTCTTAGCTTCTCTTAACTTCTTTATCTGCAAACCCAGTGCAATATTAAACTGCTTGTATTCCATGTTGGAAAGGTCTGAATAGTATATTTTTGACCTATAACACAATTGTGTTAGTAAATTGGATATATTTGTTTCCTAATCATATCGGATATGAAAATATTTGTCGCGTCACTATTTATATTTTGGCAAATCACTTCAAGTGCTCAAACACAATCAAAGCACGTTGCATCACAAGAACTTATTTGGTACAACCTATGTGAGTACGACTACGATTTCAAAAAATGTCTTTCCAGTGCCGACATCATCACTCAAATGGTAATAAACCTAAATGACGATGGTACAGGTACATTTCACATGCTCGGAGATAAGAAAATATCATTTACAATCATCAGTGTAAAGGCATATGATAACAGTCAAGCTTTTGCTGTTAAGAATCAAATGGGTACTGAATTTACACTCACATTGTTCTTAGAAAGTGGTTTATTCACCAAGTGTAGTTTAAAAGCTAATCACCTTCAGGAGGGACTTGTATTCTACTAAGCTAAAACCTCGTTCACATGAAACTATCTAAAAACCTAAAGAAATTTCTATTCTTCTGGATCATATTCCATACAATAGCATACTCTTGTTATTTATTCGAGATTCAACCGAAATCTGAGTCTGAAACAGTAGTTAAAAATGATGTTCTTGGGATAAATCTAATCACCAAACACACTCACTATTATTTAGTTCCACCTTCAAGTCCTTACGACTACTTACTCTCAACACTACCAAACGAAAAGGAGAATTTCTATCCCTTTCATAAATTCGTGAACGAGTCGTGGGGTAATGGTTATGAATACTGCGAGTTTGTTGGGGTGTTCGGATACTATGGTAATTACGAATATCTTGTATACGTTATACTTCCACTATTAACACTTGGAATGGTTTGGGTGTATCGCAAGTTTATTGCTTAATATTAATGTTTAAAATACAAAATTCACTATGTCAAAATTTAACACAGAAGATGTGGAAGCGGTTTACAAAACTTTCCTAAATGGTCATGATAAGATAGTTTCTGAAATGAAAGACTATTATCAGGATAAAAAGGATAGGACACAGTTTAGTAGTGATTTTGTAGAGCACTTCTCACCAAAAATAAGCGAGTTCCATAAAAAAGCATCTGATAGTTCGATAATATCTAAATTCAAATCAAGTGTTACAAATGAAGATGACTTGGAGACGTTTAGAAATGAAATCAGTCAACTTGTAGAGAACCTGCATAAGTTGAATCTTCATTATTCTGCAAAGACCTCTTCACCAACACAAGAGTAAATTCACTATTAAATTGATATAAACCTTCGTTAAGTGTCTCCATCACCCTCTTTACATGCAACTCCCATTGTTTAGTGAGTTTGTCGTCTTTTATTATTAGTTCTTCTTTCATATATTTTACAAATAAGAAAAGGTCACTCTTAATTGAATGACCTTTTTCGTTAATATTGTTTCCCTGTCTAGAAGGGAATTTCTATTCTTACCTCCGACAAATGTCTCGTCCATTTCTATAATGCTTATATTTCCAATCATAAACACAAACCATTATTCATGTTAATTCAAATATTTATTGGACTAGTTGTCCTTGCTGTAAGCGGTTTATTCTTCGTCGCCTATAAACACCCCACATCATTCAGAAAGTACTTTAATACATTGTATCTGATAAATTTCTTTGTGTTGGTTGTCTTTATGACCCATTTTCAAACTAAATTATCTTGTTACAGGTATTTCCTACACAAGTACCCGAGTGAGTCTGTTTACAAAATCCGCGCAAAAGAATTAGAAGAATACTCTCTATACCTACTTATTATATTTTCAGTCATTGCAATAGGCTTATTGTTCTTATACAAACTACCCAATATAATAAACAATGATTCGAAAGAAAGTATAGAATAATGCCACTTTAAACAAGAAAACTAATAATTCCTTAGTTTCCTTTTTATTCATATATTTTCAGTTCTTGTCTAGAAGGGATTAATGCCAAAATTATAAATTTTATTTAGTTGCCGATACATTCCAAAATGAGCAAGCAGAAAAAGATTTCTATGAATTAGTTGAAATACGTAAAGAACTGGAACAGAACTTTAAGGATTTACTTTTATTGATCAGGACTGATTATATGGAAATAGATTTAGACGAAGCTGGCAAGGATGCGTTTGAAAACTATAAAAACGATATGAGACAAGAGTACTAGAATTCTTTTATTTGGTTCGAACTTTGAACTGACTTGCGCACAAAAAAGAATCGGATTTTACGGTAGTAAGGTTCCGATTCTTTTTTTCCTCTTCTCTCGCTCTCACACTCACTCTATCCCGATTCTTTTCAGAACGCGGGTGAGAATTGAGAGCGGGATCCTCGTAGAAAACTAATTTGTCGTTCCAGGTTTTCAATCTCAGAAAGAATTCCTATCTTAAATAGATAATCTTAATACTACTATTCATGTTCGATTTCGAAAAACTCGATGTTTACCAAAAAGCCAAACACTTCAATAAAGAAGTCTATTCTTTCCTCAGAAATTCAAAAACAATCGATTCTGTTTCTAAAAACCAATTACGCAGAGCATCCTTAAGTATCAATTTAAACATTGCCGAAGGTTCGAGCAGATTCAGTAAACCGGATCGAAGAAATTTCTTTGTTATTTCAAGAGGTTCAGCTTTTGAATGTGCTGCCGTTTTTGATTTTTTGAAAGATGAAACTATTCTAAGCGAAGAAGAATTCCGGCAATTTTACGGAAAGGCAGATGAGCTTTCGCGGATGTTATTTCGAATGATTGGGAATTTGACTGCGAATTGATACTTCTTTTGTTAGATTTGAAAATCATTAATATGTATATGGAAAATCTCACTTCATTCTGGGGTAATAACTACTACGAACATCCTGAATTGACGGATGAAATGATATTAATTGCAGAAAACAAACTGAAAGTAAAACTTCCGAAACTCTTGATAAAATTACTTAAGATTCAAAACGGAGGATACACCAAGGGATTTGCATTTCCAATGAAACAACGCACAAGTTGGTCAGAAGATCATATTCCACTATCTGAGCTATTTGGTATCGTCATCGATTCAAATTTGGTGTCTGCTCAGAATATTATGGACACGGCGTATATGACAACGGAATGGGGTCTACCTGAAAAACAAGTTTTATTATCCGGAGATGGTCATTATTGGGTAACATTGGACTATCGAGAATCAATAAACCCTTCGGTCAGATGGATCGATACAGAGTGCGATGAGGATATTCTTGTTGCGGAAAGTTTTGATGAATTTATCAATGGATTGGTTTCTGAAGACCTATTTGCAGATTAATTCCGGTTCGAACTTTGAACTGACTTGCGCACAAAAGGAAGTCTGACACGTAGTGTTGGACTTTTTTATTTCTGTACATTCCAAGCTTGCTTGAAGAATGTGGGAAATGAAAAAGTTCGGAAAAATGTGAAACATTTTCAGACTTCTATGCTTGGGTAAAAGTGCATTTATTAGGGATATTTAATCCTCTCGTGCGCACCGAAAAAGTAGAAAGGCTGTAGAGATTCTCCACAGCCTTTCTGATTTTCTTGTCTTTCACTTCGTCGTGCTCGAAGAGAATAAGCCATTAGATCTTTATTTCAATTCTGATAAAATCAATTTTTTCTGTTTCAAGGTGTTTCTCATTGCCTTCTCTCTAACTTTAGGATCATCACTGTTAATAAGGTCAAAATATTCAACGGGAACTACCTGCCATGATAAACCATATTTGTCTTTACACCAACCACAAGAACTTTCTTCACCACCGTTAGCCGTCAGTGCCGTCCAATAATAATCAACCTCTGCCTGGTCTTTACAGTTGATCACAAATGAAACAGATTCATTAAACTTAAAAAATGGACCTGCTGCCAAAATGCTTAATTCCATATCTGCAACTTCAATAATGGCTGTTTCAAAGTTTCCTCCACCGGATTCTGGCGGATTCTTATACTTATGGTGTTCTTTCAGATTACCGTCTTTAAATATTGATAAATAGTAATCTGCAACTGCTTTTGCGTCTGTTGTCTCAACCCAAAGGCAGGGAGTTATTTTTTGATTGACCTTTTTATCGCTTTCATTAGAATCTTCTGCGATTGAAATTTTATCACTTGTTTTATCTGACTGTTTTGAGTTAGAGCAAGAAACAGTCAAACCAATAACAAATGCTGCGGGGAATATTAATTTATTCATTGTCTCATTTTTTTAAGGTTGATAATAATTGCTCAAGTTCATTCAACGTTGCAGTAAATCCTCCCTGGAAGCCCATTTCAATCATCTTTTCCATTCGTTCCAGAGAATCATTTTCAATTGTAATGGTCACTTTTGTTATTCCTTTAACTTCAGAAAAACTTAAATCCCAATTAGAACCTGGTAATTGGCGATTTTCATCCTTATCTGCAAAGGCACCAAAAAATTTAAAGTTGGTTTTTGGACTAATAGAAGTATACTCTTGAATTTGCCAACCCAGTTCCACACCATCGGGACTTAACATCGCATAAAACCTGTATCCACCAACTCTAAACTCCATTGATTTCGTTTTTGCCATTAATGGTTTTGGAGCCCACCACTGGTCAAGTAATTCTTGCTTAGTAAATGCGTCCCAAACGGATGAAAGATCTGCTTCAAATTCCCTGCATATTAATACGGTTTTTGTTGCCTTGTCAACCGTAAAATCAAATTGTAAATTGTTCATTTCTTCGTTTTTTTAATTGTTGATAATAAATCGTCCAGTTGATTGAATGTTGTTTCCCACATTACCCTGTATTGTGCAATCCATTTGTCAATCTCTTTCATTTTTTCAATTTCCAGCGAATAATAAATTTCTCTCCCCCTGTACTCCTGCTTTACAAGTTCGCACTCAGTTAATATTTTAATGTGATTTGATACACCCTGACGCGACATATTAAAATGATCAGCCAACGCATTTGGTGTCATTGCCTGTATGGCGATGAGTCCAATAATTGCTCTCCGAGTTGGGTCGGCTATGCCTTGAAAAACATCTCTTCTCATTTCTCTATATTTTAAAGCGCAAGTAATTGCTTGCAAATATATGCGCAAACATTCACTTGCGCAATTTTTTTTACCCAAAATCATAAAATTATTGACGAGACCCTGTCAGTGGTGGATTGATCCCTCCCGTCTTTTTACAACTTTTCCTCAAACAAGTGTAATATTCTCCAATACACAAGCTTCTATTTTAGTTGAAATAGGCAAAAGGCAAGCGTAACGGTTATGGAGAAGAGAGAAAATTTCGAAGAAATCACATCAGGAAACAACATTCCTGTTTGGATGTTTAAGGAAAGTGGGCAAACGCTTGAGCAATTGTCGAAACCGATGGATACGGATGTACTCGTTGTTGGGGGTGGTGTTGCAGGATTAATGACTGCATATCAATTGCTCAAACAAGGTCTAAGTGTAATTGTTGTGGAAGATGGAGAAATTGGAAGCGGGGAAACCGGAAGAACTTCGGCGCACCTCACCTACTCTTTGGATACGCAGTATCAGGATCTCGAATCTCGTTTTGGTGAAGAGAAGACGAAACTTATCGCCAACGCACATAAAACGGCAATCGACTGGATAGAAGAATTGATACAAGAAGAGAATATCGAATGTCATTTCCGCAGAGTTGACGGGTATTTGTTTGCGCATCTAACCGACAATGACAAGACGATTCAGAAAGAATTCGAGGTCACACACCGCATGGGACTGAAAACGAAATTGCTTTATAATACTCCCGGTTCAGCAGTTGGTGAACACCAACAAAGTTTGCACTTACCCAATCAGGCACAGTTTCATGTATTGATGTTTCTTAACCAGCTTGCAGAAGTTATTCTCCGAAATGGTGGCAACATATTTTCCCGCTCAAAAGCAAAGGAATTTACGGAAAACAGTGCGAAAGTGAACGGCTTTACAGTCAATGCCAAACACATTGTTCTCGCAACGAATACTCCGGTTGCGGGTCCGCTCATCACGCATACAAAACAATGGCCTTATCGAACTTACGCTATAGCTGCAAAAGTGCCGAAAGGAAGTGTGCCTTTCTCGCTTTGGTGGGATACCGGAAATGAAGAAGTTCCCTGGGTTCAGAAACCGTATCATTACGCTCGTCTGGAAGAAGGAAACAGCGAATATGATTACCTCATCGTAGGTGGTGAAGATCACAAAACCGGACAAGAGGACCGTGAAGAAATTCCGGCAGAAGAACGCTATAATCGCCTCAAAGAATGGGCAAGACAACATTTCCCAATGATCATGGGAATTGAAACGCAATGGTCGGGACAAGTGATCAATACTGTTGATGGCTGCGGATTCATTGGTAAAAATCCGAAGAGTGAAGCAACATACATTATTACCGGCGATTCAGGAAACGGAATCACCAATGCAGCCATTGGAGCAATACTGATTACCGACCTCATTTTAGGAAAAGAAAACAAGTGGACAGAAGTCTTTGATCCCTCACGTCATGCAGGAACACACGCTCTTGGTGATTACCTGAAAGAAGTTGGAAATATGATTCG
>CAMLET010000014.1 GCA_946479125.1 uncultured Flavobacteriales bacterium | reverse complement strand
AAATCCAATTTTTATATTTTTCAATACTTCAGTGTAAAACGTATTGACTAACAGTGTGATATCATCTTTTGTTGTGATGTCTTTTTTCATGATTTGCTCTTTCTGAGAAATAATTTCGAAAAAAATGTTGTTACCAAGTTTACCTTTTCTCATTTACCACATTAACTACTGAGAAAAGACATGAAACTAACGCGAATAAGCCATTCAACGCATCATTTCCTTTTTCTTTTAATGCTAATTCCAAAATTACAGATTTGGAGTTTGTGAACGTTTGATTTTTTTGAATTAAAGACATAAAATACCACCACCTAAAATCAAAAGTTACTTTGAGGCGTCCTATCTGGACGCCTTTAGTATTCTATTCCGATTTCTTTTCTTCACCAGACCAGTCACAAATTGCAGCAAAGAAAAGACATAACAAGGCTATCAAGACTGTAACGGCTTTGTAACCATTTTCAGGTAATGCTTTAAGAAAAGCGTTGGAGTTATCCGTGTTCCATGCGTGATAGAAAAGTAGCATAGAAAGTATAAAACACCCAAAACCAACCTTGTAGGAAGTGAAGAAACCTAGCTTATATAAAGGTGTAAATTGATTTATGATCAAATTAAAGAGGAGGAATGGAAGCTTACAGGCGAAAAGAAAAATAATTAGCCCAAATAGAAATTTGAAATGAAGTAGTTGGTTATAATCAAATTTCTCGTTATTGATAAGTGATTCGCCGTAGGAACGTTGGTAAACATTCTCAACAAAGAGAACAATAATTGCTGCACCTAGAAGAGTTGTGTCTTTACCAATCAGTTCCAGATGATTTTTGAAGTTTTCAAGAATAGCCATATTAAATAATTTGAAGTTAAAAATTAGAGATTAGCATGATGCTCATCACTTAAAGTTGCGATTTGTAATCAATTGAAAAGAAGTTTGCCAATGGTTTATCGTTACTTTTGATTGATTTTAATTATCATTAGCAATGAAATGAAAACACCTAAACAGATGCGATTTTTAATTCTGCTACTTCTTTCAGTAGCTTCGAATAATCTGTTCGGGCAAACGAAATTGACTTGCTCTAAATTCCGTACTGGTAAGTTTGAAGTAATGGCCGCTGACGGTTTAGTAATGACAATTGATCGTACCGAAAATCTACAAACGGAAACAATTAACGGTGTTTCATCCAAGTACGATGTAGTTTGGGTTGATGATTGTTCTTATAAACTGATTCCTCGCTTTGTTATAGAAAATACTGAAATTGACATTGATTCCTTTCTGTTTACAATTATAAAAATGGAAGATCACAGTTATACATTGCAAATTATTTCGGGAAATGCGCCCAATTTATCAATGATGGTTTTGACGGTTTACGAATCAGATTATAGATAAAGCTATTTGTGGAAAAATCAATCAAATACAGAATAGCTTGGGTTGCAATCTACATTGCGCTTGGACTTTTTGGATTTATTTGGAATAACGAGTACTGGGTTTCTGTGCTTGAAGGTGTTTTGTATTTTACTACAAGTAAATATGGTATCGCCGCTAGTGAATATACTAAGATTACTAGCGATATTGTTTTTTTAATTGGTTCATCGGTTTTAGTTCCTGTATTCCTTCGATTCCCAAGTAAATATGGACTCTGGGTCCCAATAACCATGTTGGTTGTGATGGTTATACTTCTTCTTTTATATCTTCCTACGTCGTATGATCAGAATCCTGGATTGTACGGTTAAAACATGTAGTGAATAAGTTACGTAGCCTTGATTTTGTAATTAGTAACTAGTCATTAGTAATTAATAATCCGCTTACGGATTATTTAAACCATCCCGAATACATCACATAATTATTCGCAATGCGCAGTACTTCTCCTTCAAACAACTCAGGAGAAAGGGTTTTGACTTTTTTGGCTGGAACTCCGGCGTAAACACTCCAGGATTCTACTCGCGTGCCTTCCAATAAAACAGCTCCAGCTGCAATAATGCAATTCGATTCAATGTAGCAGTTATCCATTACAATCGATCCCATTCCGATAAGGACATTGTCTTCAACGGTGCATCCGTGTACCAAAGCGTTGTGACCAATAGAAACATTGTTTCCAAGAACAGTTTTTGTTCCTGGTTGTCCGGCAGCTGGATTGGAATAAGTGCAATGAATTACGGCTCCATCTTGTACATTCACCTGATTTCCCATGCGAATGGAATTCACATCACCACGAATAACAGCATTGAACCAAACAGAACATCTGTCGCCCATGATTACGTCACCAACAACCGTTGCGTTTTCGGCTAGATAAACGTCGTCACCAAATTGCGGTTCAATTCCTTTACAAGATTTAATTAAGGCCATACTTGAGTTTTAAACAAAGTTAAAACTAATTGAAAATTTAAAATGGATAATGTATAAGGTCAAGAAGTGTTAGAACTTGAAGTAAACAGATTAAACCATTAGTTTACAATGAACAATACCGGAATTGTCTTCTTTTCAATTCTACATTTTCAATTTTGAATTTATACGACCCATTTCTTATCCAACGCCAATCGAACGGCTTCTACTTTTGAATTTACGTGAAGCTTTTCGTAGATGTTGGTCATGTGTTTACGCACGGTATGCGGGCTGATAAAATGCTCATCCGCAATCACTGTGTAGCTTTTTCCTTTTGCCAAACCGTTCAGAATGTCCATTTCACGAGCGCTTAATGGTGATTCTGTTTCTTTTGTGGTTTCTTGTCCTTTTTGTATGAATTGGAATGCTTTTCTCGCAATACTTGGCGACATAGGTGCTCCACCGTAGATCATCACATCGTCAATTGCACGATGCAGATCAGGAATAGAATCATCTTTCAGTAAATAACCACTTGCTCCGGCACAGATGGCGTCAAATACGCGTTCCACATCGTCGAAAATGGTGATCATTAAAAAATGAACGTTCGGATAAAGCAATTTTGCGCGACGTACAGTTTCAATTCCGTCCAATTCGGGCATATCAATGTCCATAAAAACAACATCAGGAATTACCTGATTAGGAACCAGCAATTTCTCCAGAAATTCCTTTCCGTCGTAAGCTTTCATCATGATTTCAACTCCAGTTTTCGCCTGAAGTTTATCCTGTAAGATTTGTACGTTGAACGGCTTATCGTCGACCAAGGCAATTTTGCAATTTTCCATAAAGCGAATATGCAACGTTTTATAATTAAAACCAATTACGCAATTGGAGTATTTTTCCATTTTCTTTTGTTTTAGGACGGAGAACCTACCTCTGTCGGTAGACAGGTTAGAAATCCTCCGCTGCGTGAGCTATTGCTTATTAGGAAAGTTGTTCCGATTTCCGGTTTCTGAAGTGAATTTTATTTTTCAATCTGGTAATAGATGCGCTAGCAAAAAAATCAAAGTATAAATTCAAAATCACGTTGTTATTCCATTTCATAATCCCGGAAATGCGAAACTGAAACAAATCTACGCTAGACATTTGAAGCATGAAATAACGCAAGTGCGGTAATTTGAATTCTAAATTCCAAAATGCTAAATTGTAAAGAAGACAATTTGAAATGAACGTGAAGTTTGCTATTCTCAACTAAAATAAATTGGTCTAGCCTACCTCGTTTTGGGTTTTAACATTTAGAATTGTAATATTATTTCCAGTTTAGGATCTCCAATCGGTTTTCTGCTGGTGTATTATATTTCAATTGTATCTTCCGGATAATTTTCTCCATGTTTTCCCATTTTGAATGACGGAAAGAACTTAATGCAATAATGGAACGACCGGGATGTTTGCCTTCTGTGTCACGGATAGTTTTCAAATGATCAGTTTCAGGAATATGACTTGCATAGCGTTCAGGAATTAATGTGTATCCACCTTGTTGATCAACCATTCTCATTAACAAGTCCATGTTTCCTCCCTGATAATTCCAATACCTGTCGGTTTCGTCTGAAATGGAACAGAATTGCATCATCTGTGTGCGAAGACAATTTCCTTTATTTAGAAGCCAAGGTTGCAAGTCCTTTAATTCATCTACCAATAAATGTTGTCCATGTGTTTCTGGAGCATAAGCCAGAATTTCTTCCGTAAATAATGGGACAATTCTTAGTGACGAAGTTTCAACAGGTCCGGCTAATATTGCCAAGTCTATTTTTCGTTGTTCAAGTGCTTCGAGTAATTCTTCTGTTTTCAGTTCTTCAACAATTACCTGAGTGGATTGTAATTCATCTTTCCATTCCTGAAAAGAATCGAGGAGAAGATACGCTGCAACCGTTGGAATTACACCAATTCTTAATCGTTCAGTATATGCTCCCGAAAACTCATCTTTCAATTGTTCAATAGAACCAAAATCGGCTTGTATTTGTCGAAGAATAGGTAGCAGCTGATTCCCGAATTCGGTCAATTCCCAGTTGGTACTGTCTCTATAGAAAATCTTCTGACCAAATAGTTCTTCAGCCTTCTTCAATTGCATCGATAAAGTAGGTTGCGTGACAAAACATTGCTCTGCGGCCTTACTGATTGATCCTGTTTCTACAACCGCAATGATGTAGGAAATTTGTTGCTGTGATATCATATAGAGATTATCTAATCAGATATAAAAATAATCAATATAATTTATGTGTAAGTAGTGGTTAACTTTGCCACTGAAGTTAAGCGTTAGTAGTCGCGAGTTATTAGTTTGATTATATAACTCATAACTCTTCACCAATAATTTAAAGACGTCATGAAAACAGCATACAACGATAAATTGAATATCCTTCTAGGAACTTATCAGGTGCATTATCAAAATTTGAGAGCACTTCACTGGAATATAAAAGGAGGGAACTTCTTTGAATTGCATTTGAAGTACGAAGAATTGTATGCCAGAACACAAGTGATTATCGATGATTTAGCGGAACGTATCTTAACACTTGGAAACACTCCTTTGCATCGTTTTGATGATTATTTAAAGGTGAGTTTACTAAAAGAGAATTCAACAATTCACGATGGAAACGTCGGAATGGAGTATATTCACACTGCCCAAAAGCAGATTTTAGATCTGGAACGAGAAATTTTGGATTTGGCTTCTGAAGCAAATGATGAAGGAACAAATGCATTAATGAGCGATTTAGTGCGCGAGAAAGAGAAAACAAATTGGATGTTCGCAGCGTGGCTGGGGAAATAACCTCGACTCCCTGTCTGCCGATCAGGCAGGCGCTCGGTTACCTTTAATACGGGTTAAAAGCATAGCCAAAGGTCATCGAGCGTAGTCGAGATGAAAAAGTAAAACATAAAAACAAAATAAAAATGAGTGTAGTAGGTAAGAAATTTCCTTCAGTAGCGGTAAACGCAATCGATGAAATGGGGGACACATTCCAAATTGATGTATTGCAGCATGCGATTGAAAACAATAAAAAAGTATTGTTGTTTTGGTACCCGAAAGATTTCACATTCGTTTGTCCAACAGAAATTCACGCTTTCCAGGAGGCTTCTGCTGAGTTCGCGAAAAGAAATACAGTGGTAATTGGTGCATCTTGTGATACAGCTGAAGTACATTTCGCTTGGTTGAACACAGCAAAAGACAACGGTGGAATCGAAGGAGTTAAATTTCCTTTGATCGCTGATTCAACACGTCGTTTAGCTGAAGAATTGGATATCCTTGATTTCGATCCTTATGATGAAGATTCAGCTGGTGACAATGTTCCTTACCGTGCAACTTACTTAATTGATGAAACGGGAACTGTATTCCATGAATCAATTAACCACATGCCGGTTGGACGTAATGTTCAGGAGTACATCCGTTTGGTTGACGCGTACACACACGTTCAAAACCATGGTGAAGTTTGTCCTGCAAACTGGGAAGAAGGTAAAACAGCTATGAAAGCAGACCGCGTAAGCACTGCAGAATACTTAAGCAATAACTAAGCAATATGTTTACAGAGTTAACAGAAGATAATTTAGGGCAGTTGCTCGATTCCAATGCGAAAGTGATGGTGCAATACGGAGCAGGATGGTGTGGTAATTGCAAAATTACAAAGCCGAAGTTCAAGCGTATGGCAGAAGAAAATCCGGATATGGAATTCTATTATGTTGACGCTGAAAAATTGCCCAATTCACGCCAGTTTGCTGATGTTTCCAATTTGCCAACCTTTGCTGGTTTCGTAAACGGATCTTTGGTAAAGCAAACGCAAGGAAATAAAGTAGAAAGCATTCAAGAAGTAAGAGATGAGGTTGCCCGTAATTAAACACATGGTTGGTTTTATTGAAGCCAACGATGAAGATTACATCAACGAAACCATTGATACTTTGGAGCATTTAATTGATGCACCAGGCTTGAAAGATGAAGAACTGGATGTGATTGGAGAATTGTTATCGAATTTTTCCGGAGCTATAGAAGTTCATAAAGAGATGAAAGCAGGGAAATCGCAACGCGAGGCACTGAATGAATTTATGAGCAGGGTAACCGGTTCGATTGATAAATAAAACATGAAGGCTATCTGTAAAGGGTAGCCTTTTTTGTTTACCATTCCTCTCTAACAAATCCCTGATATTCTCCTCCCAATCCAAGTAATTTTAATTCAAAGTAGGTTTTGTCCAACTTTTTGAGATCAGATTTGCTATTCGTCATAAACATTTGACTTTTCTTCATTTCACTTTCCAAATTCTTCATCCAATCGGTTGCTAAGCTAGCTTCTAATGGTATGCCTGTTTTCTCAATTTCCTGATTGTATCTTGTCTGCACTTCCGCAGTTTCATCGACGTAATCTACGTCGTAATCGGCCAATGGAATGTCATTTCCTTCAAATGAGGTAATGAAAACAATGCGTCGAAGTTCTTTTATCGGCTGACCGTCATTATGGCTTAACGCATAAACCAACCATGCTTTAGAAGGTGTTACATCCATCCAATAAGCATAAAAATCTGGTTCAGGATAAACAGCTTGTACTTCACCATTTATTACTATTATTGAATCTTCTCCAGTTACAGATGCTAATGGGTGGCTTGGAGTTCCTTCTTGTCCTTCAATGTTCACATCCCCGAAAACGCGTCTTAAATCACTCAGGGCATCGCTTGCTGGTGATGCAGAATAAGGCCAGAAGCTTTTGTGGTACCAAATGTTTTCCTGCTTTATTCTTTCAGGTAACAATTCCGAATGCACACCAAAATTAAAGTCAGGATGACAATCGGAATTCCAACTTAATCCTGGGACTTTAATGTAAAACTCGATGTCTTCTAATTTCGTTTTACAATCCATCGACCAGCGTTGCCACAACTGGTTTGGTTCGGTTAACAAGTAATTTAGCTTACTGCTTTCCAATTCTTCAAAAAAGATAAATTTATTTCCATTATTCAATTGGTCAAATGGAACCGATCCAACCAAAACATATTTCTTCATCCCAGGGTATTTCTTCGCCAGAATGATCTCATCAATCGTGTATTCGCTGGGGTTTTCCGGATTTGCCGTTTCTACAACCAACATGCGCGTTATTCCATCCAGATCTAGATAAAATTCATCAGCAGGAGGATAGACAAACATCTGTATACCGCTAAAAGTTGCTATGCTATCTTCACCAAGCGAATTGGATAGTGGCACATATGATTGTGGTCCGCTCCTGCTTATTTCCGATTTTAAAAGACCTGTTTCCAAAAGATGCTCTGAAGTAGAAAAATCCATTGCACGCAAAGCCATTTCGTTGTTCTTAATCAATGAGATTAAGCTCTGTTTATTCTTGTTATCGAATAAATAGCCCGTAGTTGCCGATGAATCAATAACCGAAATTCTGGTTTGACCGAACACACCAAAGCTAGAAGTGAGAATAGCGCAAACAATTAATAATGATGACTTTATGAAATAGTACATAGCTGTTTTTTATAAGTCAAAAGAAAGTATTCAAAATGGAACTCAAAATACGGCAAATGGAGTATTTATTCATACTCGTTGAGAATTTACTAATTTTCCACTCGTAAATTACATACTGAAAATACGCTATGAAACGAATGCGAACATATAACCTACTATTTATATCATTATTACTGCTTTTTGTAAGCTGCAGAAATAACAAAGACATTCTTGCTGAAAACATTGATCGAATGTATGTTGATTATGATATCTATACAGCAAACAATCTTGGTACAACTTTTCCGGGAACCATAGGTGTTGATCTGAAATCAGGGGAAACTGTTGAGTTGAAAAATAATAAAGGATTCAATTGTTCTGAAAATTTTGAAGCCAGAATTAAGGATAGAACTTTGGCAGTTTATGGACCTTTAGCGAATTATTCAGCGACTAAAATTCCTGTTGAGCTTTATTTTACGGATAAGAATGAATCTCAAGTTGCTTTCAAGGATTCTCTATTGTTGAATTTCCTCGGAAACACGCAAGCCTGGTATACTGGTTACGTTGGTAATTCTGGTCAGGTTGGTGATGCAGGCAGAACTCCTTTGCTATTCCGTGATGGAACGGATGGTTCAATGGGCGGTTTTGGTGAAAATGGCACCAATGGCGACGAAATGGAAGTTTATGTTTGGGGAAGTGGCGACACACTTTTCTTTTATCTAAACAACATTACGCGTGGTTACGGAGATCGTTTCAAAATTATTGGAACAGAAGGTAAATTTTACATTGAAGCAAACGGTGGAAATGGCGGTGCAGGTGGTAAAGGTGGTGATGGCGGTGACGGAAAAAAAGGTGAAGCCGGAACAAACACTTCTAAGCCTCCTGGAAATGGTGGTCGCGGTGGACAAGGCGGACAAGGTGGTAGAGGTGGAAATGGGGGAAGAGTTTCTGTAAACGTTCATCCAAGTGCTGCCGGATCGGATATTCGTTTGATCATTAATGTTGATGGTGGCTGGGGCGGCTTAGGTGGTGATGGAGGTAACGGAGGAAAATCCGGAACTCCTGCGACCGGACAAGTGGAAGCAGTAAAAGGAGTTGTGGGAACAAAAGGTACTGCTGGTTCATCTGGAGTTCAAGGTACAGTAACCGTTTTTACAAGAGAATTTGATTTCACTCAATACTTAAACTAGTTCGCAGCAGCTTTTTCTTTTCTGAGCTGAAGTATATAATAGATTTGAACGATTCCAATGGCTACATTACTAATGATAATTGGCCAGGAATCGATGAAGAAACCATAGGTTACAAAACAGACGCATCCACAAAGATTAATGGATCGAATGTACATGATGTTCTTCATTAGAAAGGAGGTAAGTACAAATAATGAAGCCAAATAACCGATACATTCTGGGAGCGTAAAATATTTTTCCATGCTTAAATGTAAGTGCAAGGTTTGAGCTATTCAAGATTTATTTTGAGTAAATTGATTTAGTGGCAAAGCCACGGATCAAAGGTTCAAAACGCTTCGCTGCTCAAAATGTTCAAAAGATCAAACAAGTAATGAACATTTAGTTCCTGAATTTCTGTCCTTTGAATTCCGATTCTTTAATCTGAGTTATTAATCTGTAAATTCCAACTGATAGTAATTCTGCCTTTGATTTTAGTTGATGAAATTCGGCTTCTTCAATAATTCCAAAATCCAAAGCTCGATAAAGTTGTGATCTACTTTCTCCTGCACTGGCTTTTGATATCCATAAGAATTGTAAAAACTCCTTATTACCACCACGTTCAAATCCTTCAGCTATGTTGTCCATAATACTGCTACTCGAACGAATAATTTGATTGCTCAATGCACGTTCATCAAAAGCATATTTGGTTTTGAATTTTTGGTGGATTTCTTTTGAAAACATTCTGCTTTTTTGCCAGATTTGTAAATCCTCAAATCGATACGTTTTTTCCATATATTTTATGTTTTCCATATAATTTAATGAAAAACATGATTTTAATTTTCAGTTGTTTGAACTTTTTTTGATTGCTTTGATCTTTTTTGAACCATTTGAACCATTTGAACCATTTGAACCATTTGAATTGTTTAAATTATTTTAACACTCGTTTAAACCTTTCATAACATTCTGCATCATAGCAAAAAACTACAACATGATAAAACACACTCTCCTCTTTGCCTTAACGGCATGCAGCTTACTTATTTCCAGTAAAACACAAGCTCAAGATTTCTATGACAGATCAACGATTCAAACCATTGAAGTATTCTTTGGGTTCTCGAATTGGGATGCGCAACTTGATGCACTTGCTTCGTCAACAGAAGATTACTTATTAGCTGATTCAGTCCGAATCAATGGTGAAACATTTGATAGCGTTGGAGTGAAATACAAGGGAAATAGCTCTTATAATGCGAATAACAACAAAAATCCAATCCACATTGAATTGGATTACACACACGGAAGTTATGATTATCAAGGTTATACTGATCTCAAACTTCAAAATGGTTATCAGGATCCGTCAATGATCCGTGAAGTATTGAGCTATGCTATTTTGGAGCAATACATGGATTGTCCGAAAGCTAATTTTGCGAATGTTTATATCAATGGAACACTTCGTGGATTGTACTCCAATGCACAGTCGATTGACGACAAATTCAATGGCGATCATTACTACACAACTGACGGATCGTTTTTCAAATGTAATCCTATTGGAGGTGCCGGACCAAGCGCAGGTACAAACCCAGATTTGAAATACCTTGGTGCAGACAGTTCGCTTTATGTAAACGGTTACGAATTGAAATCTGATTACGGATGGAATGACCTGGTAGATATGATTAATACCTTGAATAACGATTTCTCTAACATCGATTCTAAATTGGATATGGATAGAGCACTTTGGATGTTGGCATTCAACAATGTTCTTGTAAATCTTGATTCCTATTCTGGAGCTTTTCGTCAGAATTACTACTTATACAAAGATTTGAACGACCGATTTATTCCAACGGTTTGGGATTTGAATATGAGTTTTGCAGGATTCCCCGGTGGACCAACTCAAGGCCAATCATACACTGCAACCACTTTAGATCCATTTTCAAATAGTACTTCGGCAAATCACCCTTTGATCAAAATGATTCTTGCAGATGCACAGTACAAACGCATGTACATGGCGCACTTAAGAACGATCGTTCAGGAAATTTTTGCCTCCAACGATTATATCACAACTGCAAACACGCTTCGAACTACAATTGATGCAGCTGTTCAAGCGGATCCTTATAAATTCTATACATATACACAGTTTCAGAATAGTTTGACAACTGCTGTAACTGGCGGCGGACCTCAAGGACAATCTACTCCGGGAATTCAGGCGTTGATGGATGCACGAGTTACTTTTTTCGAATCGAATTCGAATTACTTATTGGTCGCACCAACAATTTCAGCATACAATCCAAGTAATGCAACTCCAAATTACGGTGATGCGATAACGATTACAGCAACATGCAGCAATGAATCGAGTGTTTATTTAGGTTATCGTTTAGAGCACCAATTGCGTTTCAATCGTGTGCAAATGTTTGATGATGGTGCGCACAACGATGGTGCAGCTGGCGATCACGTTTACGGTGCTAATGTAACGTTGAGCGGTCTTACAATGGAATATTACATTTATGCGGAGAATTCAAATGCAGGAATTTATAGTCCACAACGAGCTGAGCATGAATTCCACACTGTGGCAATTACAATTGTAACCCCAGCACAAGGTGATATTCTGATCAATGAAGTAATGGCTGATAACGGTTCAACGGCTTATGATTCGAATGGCGAGAACGATGATTGGGTGGAATTGTACAACACAACTGCAACGGCAAAAGATTTGACAGGTTTGTATTTAACAGATGATGTTACCAATTTGATGAAATGGCAAATTCCAACGGGAACGGCAATTAACGCAAATGATGTTTTGGTGATTTGGACTGATGAAGATTCGGAGCAAAGTGGTTTACATGCGAATTTTAAACTTAGCGCTAGCGGTGAATCACTGCTTTTGACGAACGGTTCTGTTATCTATGATCAGGTTGATTTTGGTGTTCAAACGGAAGATGTTTCCTATGCACGTTGTCCTGACGGAGGAACTTTCACAACTACATGGCCAACATTTGATGCGTTGAATGATTGTCAGTTGTCAGTTGATAATATTGAGATTCTGGATATTATGATCTACCCGAATCCAAGCACTTCTGTTTTCACGATCAAGTCTGATCTTTCAGCAGAATTCATTGTTTATGATTTGGCTGGACGTCAGGTTACAACGGGTTCTCTTGAAAATCAATTGACAACCTTAGATGCACAATCATGGGATGCAGGAACTTATTTGGTGAAGGTTTACGATAATTCAGGGAAATCGAGAACAATCAAGTTGATCAAGCAATAAGACTTCTATAAATCTCCCACGGAGTAACACAGATGAAAAAACTCTTTATTGAGTTTTTTCATCTGTGTTACTCCGTGCTTCCGCCGCGGCGGATGGGATTTTTCTTGCAATTTAGAATTAGATAAGTATCTTTACTTCTGAAATCGGTCTCAGTACTCACCACAGCGGTACTTCTGATTTTATCAATCTACAAGAAATAACACCAATCACAATCCTGTAATTACGGGATTCATTCAAGAATATTACGAAATTTTTATTCCCGAAATAAAATGGAATACAATACAACACGCAAAAAACTTTTATTGCCTGAGTATGGACGAAATGTTCAGGAAATGATTGCTCACGCAATGGAAATTGCTGATAAAGAAGAACGAAATAAAGCAGCTCGCGCAATCATTGAAGTGATGGGACAGTTGAATCCACATTTGAGAGATGTAGATGATTTTCGTCATAAATTATGGACGCACTTGTTTGTGATGTCTGACTTTAAATTGGACGTAGATTCTCCTTACGAAATCCCAAAAGCGGAAACACTTCAGAGTAAGCCAAATGGTATGACTTATCCGAAAAGCCGAATCAAATACGGTCATTATGGAAAATATACTCAGGCTATTTTGAGTGAATCTCGTGCTACAACGAAAGAAGATGAGCGAGAGTTTCTGAAAACTACAATGGCGAATTTCATGAAGAAACAGTACATCACATATAACAATGATACGGTTGAAAATCATGTGATTGCGATGCAGCTTCGTGAACTTTCTATGGGTGATTTGATTTTGGAAAATCCAGATGATTTGATGAATACCAACTTGATCCTTAAGTCATTTGGAATTCAACCAAATAAGCGACCAAACAACAAGAACAAAGGAAAGCATCAGGGTCAAAACCAAAAGAACCAGAAAAACAACAAGAATAGAGGTAGGAATTAATAGTAGGTGCAACCTCTTAATGTAATAGTTCGTTAAGAGGTTGTACTAATGCTATTATGAAAAATTTTATACTACTGCCATTGTTGCTTTTGAGTAACATTTTATTCGCGCAAGGTCAGAATCCGCAAGGAGCTACCAATGTTCTAAGCACCGAATCTATCAATTTTATTACGGAAGAAGAGTACCAACAAGCCAAAGTCAATGGAACACTTGTCGGTAACGAAGTCGTTTTGTCTCCAGGAATGGTTGATCCGGATGACTACAAAGGTGATGTTTACGTATCTCACTTCTCTCCTGAAAAGGCAACTGGTTGTTCGGGATATTTCCCACCTCCGGGACCTTCTTTAAGTTCAACTTCAGTAGATGATGGATGGGCTTCTGCCAGTCCGTTTACCTTACCATTCAATTTTTGTTTTTACGGAGCAAACTACAATCAGGTTTGGATGAACAATAATGGGAATATCAGTTTTGGAAACGGTATTTCGACCTTTAGTTCTGCAGCATTTCCTTCAGTTGGCAATAAAATGATTGCTGCGTTTTGGGCAGATTTCTATCTGACAAGTGGTGGTACAATGCATGCAACAATTACTCCAACAGCCGCAATTTTCAATTGGGTGAATATGGGGTATTTCAACAATATGAGTGATAAGAAGAATACTTGTCAAATTGTTATTACAAACGGACTTGATCCTTTGGTTATCGAAGGAAACACCGCAATTCACTTTGCGGATATGCAATGGACAACTGGTTCTGCATCAAGCGGAATTGGTGGTTTTGGCGGAATTCCTGCAACTGTTGGAGCGAACTCCGGAAATGGAACTGACTACATTCAAATCGGACGTTTTGACCACGCAGGAACTGATTATGACGGACCTACTGGTGCAAATGACGGCGTTTCATGGTTAGATAATAAGTCATTCTACTTTGATTTCTGTGCTACAGGAAATATTGCTCCAATTGCATTACAAACAGCTTATTGTGATACGCTTCAGGTTTGTAGTAGTGGAACAACTCAAATTGTTTTTCCATTCAGCTCACCTGAAAACAATCAGCTAACTCACGTTTATGTTGATTCTACAACCTTGTTGAACTATACTACACAAGATTCAATTGTTGCAGTGAATGGTTCGTTAACGGTAAACATCAATGGTGCTCTTGAAACGTTGGGCGTTCATACGCTTACTATAAGCGCAGTCGATAATTATGTGACTTCAGATACTACAACAATTACATATTACATCGAAGTGGTGGACGGAAGTTCATTCTTTACACCAGCTCCTGTAATTAATTATAGTCCAGGTTGTGTTCCAGTAGCTTTTGGTGTTACAGGAACATGGGATTCGTATTTGTGGCAGGAAACTGGAAGTGGAACAAACGGAAGTAATACTGGATCTACTTATGTAATTGACAATCCGCACAACGGAAACTTATCTCTTACACTTACGTCCGCTGGATGTTCTTACACAATTGACACGTTCATTGTGGTAAATCCGCAGCCAACCTTCAATTTTGCCGGACAATTTGATTACTGTTCCAACGAATTCTTTACACAACTTGCGTTATCAGATTCTGCTCTTCTGTCAAGTGTGACTTGGGAAGATGTGGCAGCTCCGGGAATTGAAATTTCAAACAACTTCAATATTAGTTTAGTTGGCGGACAATATGTCGTTGAGATTTTTGATAACACAGGTGAATGTTCTAATGACACGACAATTACCATTTCAATGATTCCATCACCAATTATTTTCATTGATACATTTGCGTGTGATTTTGCTTTCCAGGTAAGTGGAACGTTCTCTTCAGGAGGCGGAATGTGGTCTTCACTTGATCCGGAGATCTCATTTAACAATCCTTTATTGGAGAATCCATTGATTTCAAGTTCAGCGGTCGGAACATATACTGTTTCATATACAGATAATGTGTGTAACGAAACTATGCAGCGAACAATTGACTTTATTCCTTATCCAACCATTTTCAATGATACGCTCATCTGTACAAATACTTTTGATGTC
>CAMLET010000013.1 GCA_946479125.1 uncultured Flavobacteriales bacterium | reverse complement strand
CCGGACAAGTGAAAAATACCTTTTTCCTTTCTAAGAACAATTTCCATACAGCCGTAAGCCAGATCGTCTGCCCAGGTTGGTGCTCTGAACTGATCATTCACCAAATTCATAGGTTGATTTTGAGGCAATGCCGTTAAAGCCCAAAGAATCATATTTGAGCGTGACAAATTTTCTCCGGTTCCGTAAACAATAATTGTTCTTGCAATAGACCAATTGTCATAATCACTGTTCAAGAGAATGTGTTCAGCGTCAACTTTCGATTTTGCATAAATACTAAGGGGATCTACCTCATCAATTTCAGAATAATTTCCTTTTTCGCCGTTGAAGACAAAATCGGTAGAAAGCAATTGAAAATGAATGTTCTGTTTGCGTGAAAGTTCAAACAAGGTTCTAACACTTTCTACATTTACGTTATGACATTCTTCTGCGTGATCTTCGCAATAATCAACATTAGTGATGGCTGCAGTATGAATGATCGCGTCAGGATGAACACTGGCGATCAACTCGATTATTTCATTTGCATTTTGTAAATCGACAGAAACATAGTTTGCTTCCGGACAATTCGGATTTCTATTTTCGCCTTTCGAAGTTGCAATAAAACTGATATTGTGCTTCAAGCAGCGTTTTACCAGTTTTTGTCCAAGAAGACCATTAGAGCCAGTAATTAAAACCTTCATTTTACAATTCCCAAATTGATCTTTTCTTGGACTTAATTTTGAAATAATGTTTGTGTTCAAGAATCCATGCCATAATCAGGTACGGAATAAGCGGTGAGCCTAAACCAATGCATGTTGCATAAATAAACCCCAAACGCACTTTGCTGGATTGAATTCCCAGCTTAGAGGCCCACCAATCACACACTCCGAAAGAGCGCATTTCAAAGAAAAAAGCTATTTTTTGCAAGGTTCTTTTCACGGTTCCTATTTTTTATTAAAAACGTATTTCCCAATACTTTTAAATTCCTCCATCGACTTAGATGTTGCAATTTGTTGTCTCAAAGATTCTGTAGAAGTCAGAGCATCCGTTCCTCCATCCAACAATGAAACATCACCAACGATCAACTGTTTCCCATCCAATTCAAATTGATACAAATAGTATTTATCTTCGTCGGAAGGCTTCAGGTACATAACGTTCAAACCATCAATAACAGTTTGATACATGAAATATTCATCTGTCTCCATCGCATACATTTCGCCACGTTCTTCAACCGTAACCATGTAGGCAAATTTATTCTGTTTCTTAAATGTCACTTTCGTCACTTCATGATCAGGAGTACTAGGATCAAGAACCCAGGTTCCTTCCAAACGTGTATCAACAGCCTCGGTTCCTACTTTGCCGGGAGCATAATCCAAACCAATTGGACAAGCCGTTAACAGCATTAAAAGTGGCAAAGCAAAAAGTAATTTTTTCATAGAAATCGAGTTAGTGTTACGAAGGTACGCATATTCTTTCAGCTATTGTTGCGTTAGATTCAAGACCTCTTTTCCAATCAAACACTTCAGGCATTTTTTTGGTGTGCACCACTGATTATTGAGTTCCAGAATAGCTTGTCCAAAGCGGGCATTCTTTGGATAGGTAATCAATTTCTGCCAGCGTTCAACAATCTTGTTTTTCTCCTGAGGAATTAATTCAAGCAATTCAACAGCTTTATTCAAAAGCGCAATGTTCCCCTGTTTTTGTCCCTGCCAAAATAGAAATGGTACAACCGCATTTATAATGATGTTATCCGCCATTTCCTTAGACAACGAGCCTGAATCTGGTTTACTTTTTTTCATTCCAATGTGATAATGTTGTTCCCAATAAACATTCGTTTTACACACCAATGCTTTACGAAAGAGGTTTAATATTTCGATCGGTTCTTCAGTCCAAAAATTAGATGACCAATCAAAGCGTTCCGAAAAATGCGCAAACTGAATCAAACGAAGCGCAGGAAAGCTAACTGGTCGTGCTCCTTTGAATTTAAGCGAAGATGATTCAAGATTACTGAGTGTTAATCGATGTTTCTGAAATGCCCAATCGCTTTTCAAAAGCAGTTCGTATTCATGGTTGAATGAATCTTCCAGAAATCCAGAGGCTCCGAGCAAAATAGATTCTCTGATGGAAACCGTAGATCTCAGAAAATGGTATACCGGAATTCGATTCGCTAATTCAATGAAAGGAAGCCCATTTAATTTCCCGCCAAAAGCTTTGAGAAGGTTATAGAACAACAGCTCATGAATACTAAGATTCAAACTAACGAACACTTCATCGAGTTCGTTTGCTTTTCGCTGCAATCTATCATGCGTGTTTCTTTTCAACTGTCCGTCGATTGCATTTGCAGAAACTTCATCCAATTGTTTATCGCAAGGAATCTTATCCTGAAATTCGAGTTTGCGGGGAGATTCATTAAAATGCTTCCAATCGATCAGGTATTTCAGTTCCAGTGTCGGCAGCACAGCATCGTTTACAACAATCTCCATATCGTGATTGTAAACCACATGAAGAATAACATTGTTATATGCGGAATCATGTTGATGTCCGTGCTTCATCCAATCCGAAGAATTCACATGCATTTCTATGTTTCCATGCAGTACTAAATCTCCAAGTTGAACCGAGCCGTTAAAGAAATCCGGACCAGAATCAAAATTGTATTCACCAAAGTTTCTGACAACTATTTTTTCTCCAGTGCTAGTACTCAATTCAGTGGTTAGCAATCGCTTCGATTTCCAGATGAAATGAAGGTATTTTTCATTCATAACTCATTGTTTCTTAAATAAGTTAGTGAAAAAGATGAGTTGTGGCAAGAAGAGAACTGTTAAAAAAACAGGAAGTATGAACACGAGTTTCCAACGCCTTGTATATGAAACACGTTCATGAAGAAAAGAAATCAGAAGAATTGAGCTTCAAAAAAACACAACTATGAAAACAAATCGACTTTTACCTTTTTTATTAATGCTCTTGAGTTTTTCCTCTCAAGCTCAGTTTAAAAGATCATTTAATCACTATTACAACAACCCATATATTTATCAAAGTTTCGCACTTGAGCAACCTGATGAAACCATTGAATTACTGCGTGTTGAACGAAATGCTACATATGACCTGTTGATTACAACAAGTAAAATTGACAAAGAAGGCAAATTAATCAGTGTTAATCAGTTTCCATTTATTACTTCACCATTTATAGATGTCTACCCCTTAATAACTGGTGTATTTGACACTGGAACGGATAGGACGGTAATTCTTGAGTTTCCTACCACTTCAACAATGAACTTTTACGTTTTGAAATACAACAAAATCACTGGAATGGAAACTTCACATTATTTACATACCGATTTGTACAAAACTTCCTTTGTTAACTCAATCCTTAATGGTAATGAAATTGTAAACTATGCAGTTAAATCTACTGGTGGATTGTATCGTCTGGCATTCGATACGCAAAATATTAACTCAGCAACTGAGGAATTGGTTGATGCTTCAATTACAAGTATTGGGAGTACATCAATTCCAACTACAGGCAAAGATGGCGGCAAGGTAATTTTGTTCAACGGAAATGAGGTTTCATCATTTATTTCCGGAGCCAAGCAAGTTTACGAACGGACTGCTGCCAACACTTATGTTTCGCATTCATTAAATGCAAATTCTAGTGGTCAAGCTAATTTGATAATATTACCCAATGGAAATTTGTTTGTTGCGAACAATGGTGATTTATTTGAAGTAAACAGCAGCTTTAATATTGTTAATTCACTTCTAGAAGAATCAAGTGTTGGAAGTAATAACAGTGAATTTGGAATTTTAAACAATAAACTTCATCATTTCTACTTCGATTCGGGACAACAGAAAGTTATTAATGTAATTTATGACTTAAGTTTCAACATGACAGATTCTATTGTTCAACCGAAGTCAAAACTAATCGATTTAATTTCTTTTAACGATGGTCTCGCATGTATTAACTATCAATTGGCAGAAAATCAAGCTTGCGTACAATACGATGGCATAGCAACTAATTTTACTTCTAATCCTATTGTCATTGACTATTTCAACAACACTGCTAATCCCGCAGCTATTCAAGAATTTCGACACACAGATAACATTAACAATCTTACCGTTGATTTGGGATTAGGAAATCAATTTATTCCTGTAACCAATGACAGCTTCGGCGGAGCGAAATACAACGACAGCCTTAAAATCGTTTATAGCATGGAAAATGTATACACAGGTCTTTCATCAAATGAATTACTAGGAATCGATGAATCCGTCTATCGACCGCAATTTTTACCCGGACCATTTACCACTAGCGGCTTGTATACCGATTTAGTATCAGACAAATACAACAGAGGCTTCTTTGTTTCTAAACAAATGATAGAGGACCACATTGATTCAATACAATCTGGCTCAACAACTTATATTGCTCCTTTTGGGATAAGAAATTGGCCCGCACACGGTGAGATTGCTCTTGGTCAAGCTGAAATGCTCGCGGCTTTCGTAGATATCAATGCTAACAATATCTATGAACCTTATCAAGGTGATTATCCTTCGATATATGGTAGTTATTGTTTTTTTAGCATTACTCATGACAACCCAAATTCACTACATAGCGCAAGTATTGAAACTCACTCGTACAAATATTGGTTTGATTGTGATTCAACATCCGACTTCCAAAACACCATTTTCCATAAAACTTTTCATTTTTCCAGAATACATGATTTCGAAGAATTTAGTTTAGGTACAATAGGTGATATAGATTTAGGAAATTACAATGACGATTACGCGGGAACACATGCCGAGTTAGGTTTAATGTACCAATACAACGGTGATTTATACGATGAAGTCAACTCTGGAATTCCAGGTTTCACCGACAAATGTCCTGCTGCAGGATTTATGATCCTTAAGGGAACAAAATTAGACAACGATGGTCTTGACAATAGTGATGGAATTGCCCAAAATGAATCAGTAAATGGTTTTGGTTTTGGTGACAGTTGGATAGACAATGAATATTTTGGTCTTGAACATTCTATTGTGTTCACTGGTTCTGGTGGTGCGTCTGGTCAATCGGACCCGATAACTCTTCAACAATACACTAATTATCTCAATGGTTTGTGGCAATATGGGGACCAATTGTACTACGGTGGAAATGGATTTCCGGGTGGAAATGGAACAACTACAATTTCAACTCACTGCATGTACACAGGAGTTTCAGACACATTGAATTGGGCTACTCAAGGTGTTGATCCAGGGTTTCCTTGGTCAGAATTTGAACCTATAGGATCTGGCTCAACTTCAAATTCTCCTGGTGATCGCCGCATTATTGGTTCAACTAGAGCACAAACATTGTATGTTGGAGATACTGTTGTATACGACATAGCATTTGTTATGAGCAACGATACAAATGTGGTAACAACACTTGATCAAGCTCAAAACAATCTTTTTGAGAAAGCGAATACTATCAAATTAGCATTCAATCAAAATACAGCATCATGCGGAATGAGCTTTGAGCCAATTGAAGAAGACCTGGCAACAATTAAGAACAAATTGGACAATGTGTTGGTTTATCCAAATCCAACAAACAATGTATTTAAGATTGACGGTTTGGTAAATCCTTCTGCTTCAATAGCAATTTATGATATGGAAGGACGATTGTTGTTCGAACAATTTGGAATTAACGGTGAAACTGAAATCTCTTTGGATGCGTTCAAAGGAAACTTATTCATGATTTCGATTGTTGATGGGACAAACAAATATGTGAAACGAATCGTGAAAAACTAATTCATTCAACATAAAACGAAAACCGTGGATCCATTCATATTCACGGTTTTTTATTTTTACTCAACTGAAGGAATGCGTTTCCAAACCATCACTTTGTGAGAAAGTTCTAAAATTACATAAGTGCATCGGTGTTTGCTTAGTACTCCTTCCCAAGGCGTTTCCGACCAATAAATTTCGAATGCCCCTGATGTGAATTGAAAAGGTGTAAACTGATAGCTGGTAGCTCCAACTCCACAACTAATACGTTGTTGGAAGACAAAATCATCATTTCCATTCAAATAAAATCGTCTTCCAAAAAATTCTGCGCGATGAACCTTAAGCCAAGCCGATGTTATGCTATCGCGTTGTCGGGCACTGAATTCTTTTGAGGGCTCTTGCAAACGCTCAACAGCGTGAAAAACAACTATTGAATCGCCAATAAATCCTGATTGAAATTTCCACTCTGGTGTTTTGACAACCAATAAACTGTCTTCATAATTTGTCATGAGCTGCGCAAATGAGCTGGACAGCATGCCAATCGAAATAAACAACAGCAGGTGCTTCATACAATAATTGAATTACCGAAAAATAGCAATTCTAATTCAAATGCTACTTCTGCTCTGGAAACAATCCTACCAAACCTTCTTCGCTTGCAGCACAAACACCGCGTTCTGTTATTAAAGCGGTTACCAAACGTGCTGGTGTAACATCGAAGCCGTAGTTGCTTGCTCCTGTTGTTTCCGGACAAATCAACACTTCGTCCATTTTCCCTGTTGCTTTGCTTTTTCCAACGATATAGCGCACCTCATCCTGATTGCGTTGCTCGATTGGAATTTCTTTTAATCCGTCGTTGATTGTCCAATCCAATGTTGTAGATGGTAACGCCACATAAAAAGGAATTTTGTTGTCGTGTGCAGCCAACGCTTTCAGGTAAGTTCCAATCTTATTGGCAACGTCACCCTGACGTGTAGTTCTATCTGTTCCCACAATACACATGTCCACCATTCCATGCTGCATTAAATGCCCGCCTTGATTATCGACGATAAGTGTATGAGGAATATTGTGGCGGGTCAATTCATAACACGTCAAATTTGCACCTTGTAAGCGTGGACGAGTTTCGTCAACCCAAACGTGCACTTTAATTCCTTTTTCAGCAGCCTGGTAAATAGGTGAAGAAATGGTTCCCCATTCAATACAACCTAGCATTCCAGCATTGCAGTGCGTCAAAATATGAACTGTATCTCCAGCTTTTCTTTTTGATATTTCTTCAATAAGTGGAAGTCCATGAACACCAATCATTCGACAAGTTTCTACATCATCTTCCACAATTTGAGCAGCTTCATTCCAAGCTGTTTCAACCAGATCAGAAGCGCCGTTCAATTTCGCTTTCATACGATCAAGCGCCCAAAACAGGTTTACAGCAGTTGGACGAGAAGCACGCAACGCAGCGAAAGCTTCTTCCATATTTGCACCTTCACGAGCCGCCAAATAAATTCCATAAGCTGCAGTCGCTCCAATTAACGGTGCACCACGAACAGTCATATCTTTAATTGCACGTTCGGCATCTTTATACGAGATCAGTTTCTCAACCACCCATTCGTGTGGAAGTTTTCGCTGATCAATTACTTCAACATAACCGTCTTGTGTTGTCCAAATAGTTCTGAATTTACTCATGAAGCAAAAGTAGAGACAAAAGACGAAAGACGAAAGACTGTAGACTACAGAAATCCGTCTTCGCTTCTTTATTTTATGATTTTAGTGATTTATGATCACCCGCTTCATCACTTTAATATCGTTCTGCTGAATTTGAAGAAGATAACAACCATTTGGCCAAGAAGAGCAATCGATAGTATTGGAATTATCATCTACAGAAATCAACTTTCCATTCAGATCCATAATTTGAAATGTAGAATTTGCCTCTAATCCATCAATTGAAAAAGATTCACTGGAAGGATTGGGAAGAATGGTGATATTCTCCGCAATATTTTCGTTTAGGTCGGCATTGTCTTCCACCACTGAGAAATAAATACAATCCGAATTATCGTTCATTGTCAATTCCTGAATTTCATCTGTTGCATTTACTGGCACCACCAAAAAGCAAATTTGATTCGTAGTGTTTTCATACCCATTCGAAAAAGCAGTTTGCATGGCCATTGAATAAGTTGACCCTGCATTTATCACATTTCCGGTTCGAATCATATGGTCAATATTATCTGGTTGAAATATAATTTGCTGACCATTGATCTCTACATAAATATTCAAGGTATCAGAAGCAAGAAAATTCACATTTCCCTGGTTCTCAATCTCCAGATTGAAAAACACCGTTTGATTCAATTGAACCTCAGCATTATTTGCCGGAGAAGTAATGGTTGTTTTGAAATCCATTTGGCGTTGCCCCCAACTTAAACCAAAGGAAAATAATGAAAGTGTAAGTAGAATTCTTTTCATAAGCACGTTTTTTCGTGAGGTGTCGCAAAGTAAGGACAGATTGCAATCTGTCCCTACATGCATACACATAGATTTGAGATGACTTATTGGAAACTTGAAGAGGATATTAATGCGAGATCACAATTCTTCTGGTAGAAGTTTGAGAACCGTTTGTCAACTTAACAAGATAGCAGCCATTTGCCCAGGCACTGCAATCCACTTTTCCTTCTGGTGTGAAAGAAACTTCCATTTGCGTTCCAGAGGTAGTGAAAACTGAAATTTCTGAGTCAAAACCTGAATTGATCAGGAAAGCAGAATTTGCAGGATTGGGAAATACCGTGAATTCCATTTCAGACTCTTCAACACCTAAGTTCCCGCTCAGTTCAACATCATCAACAATAAACTTAGTGCCAGGTGTTGGCTGATTTGAAGGCGTTGCAGTTGCAAAGGTGATACTCATTGCATTTACCGGAGCAAGCACATCATATTGAATCGGCAAACTCACCAATGTATAATCAGAAACCGTTCCACCAAGAACAACAGAAGTTTGTCCGATTTGATTTAAGTCAGAATCAAAAAGCGTTAGTATTGCTATAGCCGAATCTGTTGCTTGCGGGAAATACTTGTAATAAAAACTGAAAGTTTCCGGTTGAATTGGATCTACGTAAACCATTTCAGGAAAGAGCGCCGAATAGAAATCTGAACTCGCCAGAAAAGCACCACCTACATAACCCGTATTGTTTGTATAATTGAATCCATTGGTCATTTCCAGAGCATAACTTCCGGTATGCGCATCTGTTGTTGCTCTGTACAATTGGTTATCCGGATTGTCGAAAACAATTGAATCGCCAGTCATTTCTCCAGTAGTATCAATTACTACAGACATGAGATAGTTTTTCGCCCATTGACTTATTCTGTTTTCTGTGTTCAGGGTTTCAAAATTCCCATTGGGAACCTGAGCCTGAGAAAAGAAAGAAATGACAAGAGCTGTTGAGAGTAGAAGTTTTTGTTTCATAAGACCTGAATTTGTTAGACAATAATCAAATTGTATTGCCTTGACGATGAAACGATTCAACTAGTTGCTGGAGTTTCCTTAAACGGTCATTTCTATTGATTGAACGGAATTATGGGATAAAGATCTCGCTAAAATCAGCAGCCACCAAAGGCCAGTTTGCCTCAGTACCTGGACGAACCAATTGAATGGTTTGAAAACCTGCTTCCTTGGCTGCTTGTAATTCTTCTACCACATCACTCAGGAACAAGATCTCGTTCGCCGGAAAATTCAAAATCCCTGCTATTTTAGAATACGTTTCAGTTTCACGTTTTCCACCAGTTGTTGTATCAAAATAAGCCGAAAAACAAGGTGTTAGATCACCAGCCAAACTGTAGCCAAAGATCAGCTTTTGCGCTGCAATTGAACCTGAAGAAAAAACGCCCAATTCAATTCCTTGTTCTGCCCATTCTTCCAACTGCGGAGCAACATCACTATAAACATGTCCTTTCAACGAACCGTTTTTGTAGCCTGTGTCCCAAAGTACTCCTTGTAGCGTTTTTAGTGGTGTGATCTTTCTATCCTCCAAACTCCAATGACGTAATTTCCAAATGATATCGTCATCAGAAGTCAAAATCTCATTGTCCTGTTCTTCCGCCAAACGAACGGTTTCTGCAAAAGCTTCTGCCACCACCGGATTACTTTTCAAATCCAATAATTCAGTAATGTGCTCACGAAAATACGGGAACAATTCATCTGCTACAAACGAAATAGAAGTTGTTGTTCCTTCAATATCAGTCAATATAAACTTTGGAGTAAGTGTTATCATAATTCAAAGATAAACATCCTGACGGTGAATCAAAAAACGATCAAATTTCAATAATAAAACTTCCAGAGTAATCAACCTGACTGGATGAAACCATGAAAATGGCATCACAAATAGTTACACGATAAGATGTTGCATTGATCTTCTCTACGTAAACAGATGCTCCGGTATTAACCGCTCGCCAACCACCAAAATCAACCGAGCATTTAACTTTATCCGTGTCGTATGCGTAGGGATAAGTCATATAGATTCCTGCATGAGGAGTCGCAGGAAACTCAATTGAAAATCGATTATTACCATGAGAAGCCCAAAAATCGTTAGTACTGGTTTCCACAACTCCGTCATAATAACCAGAATTTCCTCCAGCTTGATAAAACATATCTGATATAGTGCATGGCGGATCAATATCGAGGAACAAGGAATCAAAAGTCATAGACTCACTTTTTCCATAACCAAAATCATTTGTGGCCCAGGCAGCAATTTTATACGTTTCGTTTTCGTCAAAATAACCAACAGGATAAACGGCGGAAAAAGTATTTCCATTCAGATAAGCGATGATCTGTTTATCCAACATTCCTGGTTCACCCGTCGCGCTTGCACAAAATCCTACGTCTTCAATATGTGAGTTTTTGTGTTTTCCTGGATGAATCACTTCTCCTTCAACCAAAACAGTTCCGTCTTCCTGAACAGTAGCACTCACCATCTTTACTTCAGGGTAATAATCCATTGGATCTTTGAGTACTTTTTTACATCCAAGACTAAACGTTAGAATAGCAATTGAAAATAAAATATGCTTAATTACTGTTTTCATATTTCTAGTAATAAATTCGAACTCCTAAACCAAACTCCAGTCCGCCTGCCGTAAACTGAGGATCGAGATTTATCCAGCCATTTCTGCTGGTTTGAAAAAAGAGGGACATATCTCCTGAATACTGATACTCAAATCCAAGTTTTGCCCGATATCCCAATAAAACACCAAAAATGCTTTGATCCATATTCTTCACTCCCGGAATATTCACCTGATCTCTGTAATGATAAAATCCCGGAACAAAATCGAAACCGATATAAGGGAAATATTTGTCTGAATCGAATGGCGCCCAATCGAAACCAGCACTTGCATTTAGAATAATGTAATCGTCAATAACCTGGGTTCCGGGATAAACCTGAGCTCCTTCATAACCACCGCTAACATTAGAATAAACACGAAATGTATCCAAACGTGGTCGAAGCCAAAGCAGATTAAAACCGTAAAGCCAACGTACTTTGGATTCTTCGAAGAATTCTGTAAACGTTACATCTACCGAGCCTGTCGTTTTCATGGTTGCTCCAAGTTCGCCCACAGGCTGAAATACAAATGGTCGAAAGCCATATTGAGAAAACCCGGTTGTGAGTACAAAAAGAAAGGTGAATGATAGGATGTATTTCATGTATTCAGGTATTTCGATTGCAAAAGTAGCACATTATTAAGGTTAATAAGATTAATTTTGCCCATTCTCTGCTTGAACGATCCACAAAATCGCCTCGCTTACAATGTTCCTTTCAATTCAGCGTTCAAGTAAGAGTTATCAGAAAAACACTTCATAATTAGCATAAAAACTCATATGCAAAAACACCTTTTGTGCCTTGCTGCGCTTTTTGTGCTGTTCTCAGTGAACGCACAGCAAAGAACCATTTCGGGAACCATTTCCAGTTCAGAAGACGGTGAATTACTTTTTGGAGCCATTGTCTACGATACCATTTCGAAGAAAGGCAGTGTGACCAACGAATACGGATATTACAGTGTTACGCTGCCATCCAACAACGCTGTTCTACGTATTTCATATTCCGGATTGAAAACCACTTATATTCCCGTTCCTGTAAACCAACAGCAACTGAATGTGGCAATGGAAGTAGCCGGCAACCTTTCCGAAGTTGAAATTCAGGGAAGCCGGGCAGTTCAGAATTCCGAAATGGGAACGATGGAACTGGACATGTCAAAAGTGGACAAACTTCCGGTTATTTTAGGTGAAAGAGATGTATTCAAAGTGCTACAGCTTTTACCAGGAGTTAAATCCGGAGGTGAAGCTTCAAGTGGTTTGTATGTCCGTGGTGGTGGACCCGACCAAAATCTAATTCTCTTGGACGGTGTTCCTGTTTACAATGCTTCGCACCTTTTTGGTTTCTTCTCTACCTTCAATTCAGATGCTATTTCAAGTGTTACTTTACACAAAGGTGGTTTTCCTGCCCGTTATGGCGGACGTGCATCATCCGTAATTGACATGCGGATGAAAGAAGGAAATACGAAATATTACAATGTAGAAGGTTCAGTTGGTTTAATTGCTACACGTGTTTTAGTTGAAGGACCGATTATAAAAGACAGAACATCTTTCATTGTTTCAGCACGACGAACGTATATTGATGTATTGACACAGCCTTTCATTTATGCCCGTTCGGATATGTTTGCAGGATACTTTTTTCAGGATTTCAATGCCAAAGTTCAACATAAGATCAACGACAAACACCACCTTTACCTAAGCGGGTATTTTGGTAAAGACAAGTTTTACATGTCGGAAAAAGAAGAAAATTACAAGACAAAATCTGGTTTAGAATGGGGAAATGCTATTTCTGCATTGAGATGGAACTACAAGATCAACTCAAAAATGTTCATGAATACCACTGCCACTTTTTCTAAGTATCACTTTAAAATTGGTTTTGAAGAAAGTACAAAAAGTGATGAAGGAACAGACGAGATAAATTACGGATACAACTCCGGAATACTGGACTGGTCGGTAAAAAGTGATGTAAGTTATTTCCCACATCCCAATCATACCATTCGTTTTGGAGCCGGAGATACCTATCACACATTTACTCCAGGAATTACTTATTCTACTGAAACAGTTGATGGAGAGACAAACAAAAGTGAAGACGGATCACCTCGTCAATATTCGCATGAGATGAATACTTACATTGAAGACGACATGAAAATTGGTGAACGGATCAAACTAAATGTTGGACTTCACTATTCAGCATTCTTAACCAACGGCGTTTGGTATCACGTTCCTCAACCCAGAATTGCAGGAAATGTTCAGTTGAATGAAAAATCGAGCATCAAATTCGGTGGAAGCAGAATGGCGCAATTCCTACACTTATTGACCAATTCAACTATCGGATTACCAACAGATCTTTGGGTTCCGGCAACCGACAAAACCAAACCAGTTTATTCAAACCAGTACAATTTAGGATACTATCTTGAACTTCCGAAAAGTTTCCAATTCTCCATTGAAGGTTATTACAAAGACATGCAGAACCTGATCCAATATAAAGAAGGTGCAAGTTTCATTTCAGGCGGAACAGATTGGCAGAATAAAGTTACAAGTGGTCAGGGTTGGTCTTACGGTACCGAATTTTTGCTGGAAAAGAAGAAAGGAAATTTTACGGGTTGGATTGGTTACACCCTGAGTTGGACAGAGCGTCAGTTTGATGACATTAATGATGGAAAACGTTTCTTCTATAAATACGATAGAAGACATGATTTGAGTTTAGCGTTAACTTATGATCCGAATCCGGAAGAAGAAGGATGGGATTTTGGTCTTGTTTTCGTTTACAGCACAGGGAATTCACTGACCATTCCAACACACATCTACGGTTCTGCCAATGATCCTATGTCTCAATTTGGTTATCAGATCCCTCAACTGGAGAGCTATGAAAAGATCAACAATTTCAAGATGCCGGATTATCATCGTTTGGACTTAGGAGCGAATAAAACCAGAGTTCGAAAAGCAGGAACTTCTACATGGTCATTCTCCATTTACAACGTATACAATCGTCAAAATCCATTTATGGTGTACGTGGGTTACAACAAGAACAATGAAAAACGCTTGATGCAAGTAGCCTTGTTTCCTATTATTCCATCGGTTAGCTGGAAATTCCAGTTCAACCTTCAAAAAGTTAAAGAGATTAAGCAAAATGAAAAGAAGTAGCCTTTTTCTAGTACTGATATTGATTCTCGTTGGAGTTTCATGTCAAAAAGAAGTCAAGTATGACGAAGAATTGCTAGAGCCAAAACTAGTTATTCAAGGTCTGCTGCAAGTAGATTCTATGTGCGTTATTTACTTGGAACGAACCTACAACTTCATGGAAAACTACCCGGACACAAGAATAACTTCAGGTGCAACACTTACCATTGAAAATTTGACAGCTGGAACGTCTTACGTGGTTACTACCCCTGTTTATGATAACCGATATGAATTTCCATTTACTGTCGCTGCAAATACCACTTACAAAATAACGGTTACTCATCCCGATTATCCAACGGTTACGGCCACAACTACAACCGTTGGAATTGTTCCCATTCTATCCATTGATACGGCAACAATAAATACGAATGGCTATGACGAACTTTTGGCAACCTGGAAATGGCAAGATCCTCCGGGAGACAATTATTACATGGTTCGCACGTTCATAAACATGCAGGATACCGTTTATGGATATACCAATCACTACGGTTATATGGGTTCGAATGATCCGATAGCAAATAACGGATCGGATGAACCATTGGACGATTACAATGGTGGAATCTATTTCGTTTTTTCAGATGAAACTTTTGCATCTGCAATTAAAACCTTCGAAAGTTACTCGAACAATCCGTTCAGTTATCCAGATCCGAATACCGTATCAACAGTAATATACACATTGACTTCGATCAACTATGAAACTTACTTGTATCATAAAAGTGTTCAGAAACAAGCCAATACCGATCCTACTTTCTCAGAACCGGTGAAAGTGTTTACGAATATTGAAAATGGATATGGAATTTTCGGGTGTACCAATCATCAACGGTACACGCTTTAATCCATCTTTTTAAGACGATTTAGGAACTACGAACGTTTCGAATTTCTTTTCTGTTCCAGCTTCGGTGTAATGAGGAACCCAGCCGCTCATATCAATGAAAATGCGGATGGCTTTCACAAATGGATTCGTTTCGCCGGCATCAAACCAATGTTTCGTTCCTTCAGGAACAGAGATCAAATCGCCTTGCTCGCAAAGTAAATTGAACACAGGCTCCGTTTCCAGATTGAACCAAAACAATCCTTGCCCGTCAACGAAGAAGCGAATTTCGTCTTCTGTATGTATGTGCTCCGCTAAGAATTTAGCACGAATGGCTTCGTAATTTTCTGTTAGCTTGTTAATGGTAATCACATCAGCAGTTTGGTAACCACCTGCTTCCATGAACGGCGCAAGACTCGATTCATAAGCTTTCAGAATTTCTTCCTGATTTGCCGTATCTTCAAACACAACATCAGCACTCCATTGGTCGAAAAAGATTCCTCTTTCGTTCATGAACGCACGAATTTTCTCCGGATTACGCTCCGTGATATTTAAATCTGGAATGGAAAGAACAGCCATAATAAATTGAGAATTTCAAAATGTAAAATTGACAAGATAATTCCGTATTTCAAATGAAAAATGGGTAATTTTAAGGTGAAATCATGACTTTGAAATATCTTTTACTCGTTCCGACTTTAATTTTCTTCTTTCAGCCTGTTTTTGCTCAGAAAAAGCAATCCTGGCCCGTTCGTTATGTGAAAAAGGTCTTTTTCGATACTACGGCAAAAGCAGAATCGCAATTTCTGGTTTATCCCATTGCCGCTTATTCACCTGAAACCAGCTTTGAATTTGGATTAAGCAGTTTGTTTGTTCGTTATGCAAAAGGTGCTACGAATAACAGATTAAGTGAAGTAAATGCGCTG
>CAMLET010000012.1 GCA_946479125.1 uncultured Flavobacteriales bacterium | reverse complement strand
TTTCTTCACGTGTAAAAAAGAAGAACCTTTAGGTGTCATCATCCATTTGTGGCAGGCGCCTGTATAGAAATCGGCTCCCAGTTCATCTATCTTCAAATCGATATGAGCCGGAACATGAGCTCCGTCAACAAAACTCAAAATCCCTCTTCGTTTGGCTTCCTGAACAATTTCCGCAACCGGTAATATCAATCCCGTAGCTGAAGTAATTTGGCTAATGAAAACCAACTTTGTCTTCTCTGTTGCACCTTTCCAAAACTCTTCCAGAAACTTCTCTTTCGATTTCAACGGAAGTGTAATTGGTTGCATGATATATTTCGCACCTTTTTCCTGACAATAGAACTTCCATGTTTTGTCGCACGCACCATACTCAATGTTTGTAGAAAGTACTTCATCGCCAGACTTCAGATCCAAACTGTTCGCTACCAAGTTAACCGCATACGTCGGATTCGGAATGTAAAGCAGATCGTTTTGATCACAACTCAGAAATTCTGACAAACGCTTTCGACTTTCAGCCAGTAATTTTGGTCCATTGTACACTATAAACTGAACGGGTTCAGCTTCCATTTCTTTTTGAAGTTGCTGGTATTTATCAAAAATAGGTTTCGGACAAGCACCAAAAGATCCAAAATTCAAGAATGTAATATCCGAACGAAGTAAGAAGTTTTCTTTCATGAGATGAAGTTAGCAAAAGTTGTAATTTTAGAATCATGGAAATTTCAATATCAACATCCAAAGGACTTCTCAATCTTGATTTCATCAACGGATTCCTGTCTCAAACTTATTGGGCAGAAGGCAGAACAAAAGAGAAAATGCAGGTATTGATTGATAACTCGCTGAACTTTGGTGTTTATCTCAACGAAGAACAAATCGGTTATGCGCGAATGGTGACTGACTATGGACAATTTGCCTATTTGATGGATGTGTTCATTATTCCTGAACATCGTGGAAAGGGATATTCCAAACAATTGATGGAGTTCATTCTTGATCACGAAGTTTTAAAAGAAATTCCAGTTATACGTCTGGCAACAAGAGACGCACATAACTTGTATCGTCAATTTGGATTTACACCATTATCAAAACCTGAGAATATGATGGAATTGATGAAATAGCAGCAAATCCGCAATGGGTTGATCGTTTTATTATTCATAAAAAAAGAGGAAAGAACTTCGACTACGCTCAGTTACCTTCCTCTTCTGTTATAAGTTTTTTATAGTCTTAGAATCTTCCCATTGTAGCAAAAGAACCGAAACCAATGATCATCATAATGATGTAGAGTCCAATAACTACAATCGTGTAAATTCCAGCAAACTTGAAAAATGATTTCAGGTTTTCAATTGCGACCTCAAATTCACCTTGATTGTTTGAGTTCAATCCTTTCTCCGCACTCATTGCGTAACGAATCAAATAAAGCCCAGGGAAGATCATCACTACCGTTAATCCTACATAAACCAACGCCATTAACATTACGACGCCTACCCCAGTAACTAAAGCAGCTATAAGAGCGAATAATGACCCAATTCCCATCAATCCAACAAAGACAAATGAGATAATTGCTAGAAAACGAGTCCAGCTAGCTGTAGTTAATAAATGTTGTTTTACGCTATCCGTAACTTCAACTGAACCTGACTTCAGGTTAAGGTTTTGATCTAGTGAATCCATAAGTATGTATTAAAAATTTTAAAGAGCGCTAAAATAAGTAATTTCTTCGACTACCCGGCATTGCAGAAGATAGAAAGGTAACTGAGCGAATTGCACTCAACCTGCCGAAGTAAGTCGAAGTTAGTGCTTCTCCCAAATTTGAACCAACTCAACCAACGTATCTACCGCTTTTTGCATGTCTTGAATACTTACATATTCTTGTCGGCTATGAATTCCCATTTCTCCCGTAAAAATATTCGGGCAAGGTAATCCCATAAACGACAAACGAGAACCATCCGTTCCACCACGAATAATGGTTGGTCGAGGAGTAATTCCAGCTTGTTTCATCGCTTCAATCGCATAATCAGTAACAAAAGGAACATCACGGATTACTTCTTTCATGTTTCTGTATTGCTCTGTTACTTTTGAAGTATATGTTGCTCCGGGGAATTTCGCAATAACATCTTTCAGAATGTTTTCCAATCTTGTTTCATATTCTGCCAGCTTAGCCGTTTCATGATCTCGGATAATAAACCCAACTGTTGCCTCTTCCAATCCGCCTGAAATGGAAGTTGGATGTACAAATCCTTCTCTTCCAGTTGTTGCTTCCGGACACCATGAATCCAGCGGCAAAGCATCAACAAATGCTGAAGCTACTTTAGCTGCGTGAACCATTTTGCCTTTCGCATAACCTGGATGTGCACTAATTCCTGTAATTGTAAACGACATTGCGTCTGCAGAAAACGATTCGTCTTCAATTGCTCCCAATTCGCCCGAATCCATTGTGTAGCCATAATCTGCATTCAGGCGTTTCATATCTACTTGTTCTACACCACGACCAACTTCTTCATCGGGAGTAAACAGTATTCTGATCTTTCCATGAGGAATTTGCGGATTCTTAATCAACTGTTCAGCTAAATCCATGATAATTGCAACACCGGCCTTATCGTCAGCTCCTAAAAGTGTTGTACCTGAAGCTGTAATAATGTCATCTCCGATTTTCTCTTTCAGATAAGGGTGTTTTTCCACTGTAATGATCTGTGAAGCATCTTCAGGAAGAACAATTGGTGAACCATCATATTTACGGTGAACAATTGGTTTTACGTTCGTTCCAGAACAATCCGGAGCTGTGTCCATATGTGAACAAAAACAAATGGTCGGAATTCCTTCTTTACTTGAGGTTGCAGAAATGGTTGCATAAACATAACCCCATTCGTCCATTTCAGCATCAGAAACGCCAATTGCTTTTAGTTCGTCTACAAGAATCTTAGAAAGGTCTTTCTGCTTCTCCGTTGTTGGAAATTGAGTTGCATTCGGATCAGATTGGGTATCAACCTGAACATATCTTAAAAATCGTTCTTCTACTGAATATGATGATTGTTTCATTGGGTTCTATATTTCGTTTTAAAAATAGTAACAGTCAATTGAAAATGGAAAATTGAGAATTGAAAAGATTATACAATCTCCGTTTTCAATAGTTATAGATTACTTCAGATTCGAATAGTGTTTTCCGTCTGTACGATTTAACACATTCTGCACTTCTGCATTGTCAATTTTAAATTATCAATTTCAAACTCCTTAGAGTTGAATAAAATCTACACTCAACAAATCCTGAATGTATCTTAATTTTTTGCGCTCTACCGGTTCTACCAAACTCAATGAAATTCCACGCTTACCGGCGCGGGCTGTTCTTCCACTTCGGTGTGTGTAATAATCCGGATCGTCGGGAAGTTGATAATGAACTACGAAAGCAAGATCAGGAAAATCCATTCCACGGGCTGCGATGTCTGAAGCTACCAGGTATTGTGTTTGCTCAGAACTAAACATACGGATTGCTTTTTCACGTTCTTTCGGGAACATTTCTCCATACAATTCTGTAGGTTTAAGATCGTGCGAGCGCAAAAATTTGGCAACAAACTCTACGTCACCCTTTGTTCTACAGAACACAATTCCCCTTCCTTTTTTCATGGAAGCCAGGAATTCAAGAAGCATCATTGGTTTATCCTCCTTTGTACATTCCAAATACTGATGCTCAATCTTCGGATTCATCACGTTTTCCGTTTTGATCATCGCTTTTGGAGCATCTTTGCTAAGCGTTTCACGAATCCATTTCGTTAACTCCCCATGAATTGTTGCCGAAAACAACCATTTCTTGTGAAAGTCATTCGTATACCCTAGAATCTTATCAATTTCCTTGAAGAATCCCTTAGCGTAAAGTTCATCTGCTTCATCGAGTACAATTGTCTTCACTCGCTGCAAAGAAAGAGCTCCTTCACGCAACAAATCCAATAAACGACCAGGTGTAGCTACAATGACATGCGTTGGACGCTTCAACCTGTTTTTTTGCTCATTAATTTCTTCACCTTTTACCAGCGTATCAATGAAAAACTTGTCCATGTGTTTCGACAATTTGAACAAGGCCTTCGAAGTTTGAATAGCCAGCTCGCGTGTGGGAACAAGAACAATAGCCTGAACATCTTTATCCTTAGGATCAATTCGTTGTAGTAAAGGAACTGCGTAGGCAATTGTCTTTCCAGAGCCGGTATTTGATTGACCGACATAATCCTGATGCTTATCCAATAAATATTTCCATGCGTGCGCCTGAATTGGAGTTTCGCTTTCGATACCAAGTTCTTTCAATCGTTGAACTATTCCCGGATGTAATTTTGAGTTTTGAAACATTGCTGTAAAGATAGTCCCTATTCTGTTCGTATGAACAATTTGCAACCATATAAAACACAAATAGGTGACGGAAATATTCCTCACCAATTCAATTCATTTGATTCAAAAATCTAGTACTTCTGCAGATAAATATTACCCGATTTTGGATCCTTATCCTCCATCCCCGGCTTCGACTGATACTTCTGCTGGTTCGTAAGCGTTTTAACCTGATCAGCAGGTGTTTTCCCAAGAACAATGACATCGTCTGTAATGAAATTGTGCAGTACAATTCCTTCACTTGACGAATAGACCTTGAAATTCCCTAAAGTCAAGTGATCACCCGTTGGAAAATTCTTCTGGACCTCTTCCGTTTTTATTGCAGAAGGATTCAAAACACCCTTGGTCATCATGAACCGCATTTTTTTATCCTCAATAACCTTTGGAAAATCCTTTTCAGGCTCCTTTGGTTTTTCCTTAGGCTTATCTTTGATGGGCGCATCAGCGTTTTTCTGCTCTGAATTTGATGAAGCATCACCAGGATTTTGAACTATTTGGTTTTGATTATTATTCTCGTCAACAAGAGGATTTGCTGCAATCTGTCGATTTGGTCTTCTTCTTGGTACATCATTATCATTTAATTCAGTAAACGTATTTCGGGGTTCATCAGTGCTCACATCAGAATGAGTTGCCGTTACGGCAGAAGTATCATCTGTATTTACGTCGTTGATAATTTCTGTTGTTGACTCCTGAGCATCAGAATCACCTTCAGTTTTTCCACTTCCTGAATTAGCTGCGACTAATGCAATTGTAACTGCGGTTGCAGTAACAACAGATGTATAAGTCAACCATTTCTTCAATTTTGCTTTGAAGTGATACTTTTTACCAATATTCTGGATTGCCAATCTTTCAGCGGAACGATACAGACTCTCGTGAATCAATTTATGAATATCCAGTTCTGCACGCAAATCAGAATTCAATCCAAGCTCGAATTCAAAAGCTTCCAATCCATCAGCGGAAAGTTCCCCCTGAAGATATCGTTCGATCAATTTACTCCAATTCGTCTCCATAACTAATACGTTAAAGTTTCAACCTGGGTTTCCTCTTGTACCTTGTCTTTCAATTTCTGAATACAACGGTACTTCTGTGCTTTGGCTACTTTATCATTTCGTAGTCCCAGCTTATTGGCTATGGCGTCCATACTCCACGATTTCACGTAGAATAACTGGAGTAATTCTTTACATTGTTCGCCAATGTCGTTCAATTTCTTTTCGATTGAAAGCAGCTTGAATTCTTTCTGCATCCAATCTTCCACTTCCTGCGGAACATCAATATCTAATGAATATGTTGCCTGGTTAGATTTTTTTCTCGACTCATTGTACCAAAGCAACTTGCACGTACTTCGCACAAAAAAGAAGGGTTCAACATTCAATTCAAAATCGTTTAACTTTCTTTTTCTGGAATAAATGAGCAGAGCTTCCTGGAAAATATCTTCTGCAGTTGTAGCATCACAACCTAAGGTTCCCAGAAATTTTCTTACATCTGGAAACTGCTTATAAAGTGCTGCTAATTCCTTATTTATGTTATCAGACAAATCGTTTCTTTTTAATTGACCGCCAATTTGGGTGTTGAAGTTCAGTTTTTACACCTAAACGAGTAGCATTATTTTCTGTTAATGTCACATAATGAAGAAGGTAAACACAAAATTCAATCTTTAGAAGATATCTGCGTTTAACTAACTATTTTTGCTAAGTTACGTTATTGATTATAAAAAATGTTCAGAATATTTGCTTTAGCAATTCTATTAGTGACAGTGGTGTCATGTGGTTCAGACAATTCGGAAGAGGTTGTCACAGAAGATAAATTCATTTCTTTTAACGGTGAAGAGTTTGAACTCTCCTTTCCAAACGAATGGGTTGATGCAACAGAATCGAACCCGAATGTCACTTTTGTTGTAGTTGCGCCGCCTGATGATAAAACAGATAAGTTTACTGAAAACGTAAGTGTTGTTATTCAGCCATTACCCGATAGTATTAACAATGCGAAGGCATTTCTGAGGCTTACTGAAGACCAGATGATGCAGTTTTTACCTAATCACGTAATGATCAATAAAGAGATTACAAAGAAAAATGGAATTGACTGTGTTCAATTAGAGTATCAACTGGAAAGAGATAACAAAGAAATGCGCTATTTGCAGGAAGCCTATATCAAAAATGGAAAAGCGTATCTCGTAACTTTTACAGCTGAACAAATTATCTTTAGAGAATACAGAAACACGGCACAACGTATTCTTGATTCATTCAAAATAAAACAGATATGAAAATTCTAGCTTTTCTTTTATTCTTGCCGATAATTGGCTTTTCGCAAATTGAATTTCAGCACATTACCTTGAAAGAAGCAAAAGCATTGGCTAAAGAGAAAAACAAGCCGGTTTTTGTTGATGTTTTCGCAACATGGTGCGGACCGTGTAAATACATGGCAAACACCACTTTTATGGATCCGGAAATTGGAAACTATTTCAACACTGAATTCATTAACGTGAAATTGGATGGTGAAAAAGTAGATGGTCCAAGCGTGATGTCGGAATACGGAATTACCGCTTATCCAACATTACTTTTTATTTCGCCGAAAGGAGAATTGATAAAAACCCATATTGGAGCTGCAGATGTAAAAACGCTTCGTCGACTAGGAATTAAAGCTGCTCATCCTGATCAGGATCCGGTTGGAAATGCCGCAAAAAAGTACAACGCGAGTAAAAAGAAACCAGAGGATCTGAAATCATATGTGATTGTTTTAAACGAAAACGCAGACGATTCTTTAGCATTTTATGCAGGTCAATATTTGAAAACCGTGAAGTCATTGGATTTCAATTCAGATTTTGATAAAATGATCTTCTTCAATGGTGAAACAGATGCACTTTCTACTTTTTGCGATGCTTTTCTTTCGAATATCAACAGTATTCCCCCAAAAGATGCACACGATGCCATGGTTCGCTTCATTCTTCAAACACACGAAAACGGTATCAGAACAGGTAGTTTCGAGAAAACGGAATTAGTGATCAGAAAGTACCATCCATATTTGGTACAATTGAACATGATCCAAATGCCTGGCATTGAAGAATTGGTGAACGAATTTAAAATGCAGTTTGAAGGGCAGCAGTAAGGAAGACTAAAACGCGATAATTCTGAAATCGCATTGTTCAACTTATCAATCATTTTTAAGATATTCCGCAGCTGTAACTTTTCTAAAGAGAATCCTATGACGAAAACATTTATTATTTTTCTCCTATTCAGCTTACCCAATTTACTATTGGCACAGAACGTAAAAAACACTTCTTATACAACAACGACAGGAGAAAAGGTCTTACGTTTAGAGACAATTATTCCGGTTAACCAGAAGGAAGCCTGGAAATTATTGGCTTCAGCTGATGGTTGGAAAAAATGGGCTGCACCTGTGGTCTCCTTTGATTTGAAAGTTGGTGGTGTTATTTTGACAAATTATGACACTACAAAAACCGTTAATGATCCTAGTACAATTCGTCTGCCGATAATAAATTATGTTGAGGGAGAGATGCTGACCTTAAAAGTTGAACTCAACAATTCATTTTCATTAGAGGCTCAACAGGAAGATCAAAATCTACAGGAAATTATCCAAATCATTCCTATGGGAAAGCACAAAACAAAAATTGTTTCGACAATGATTGGTTGGGGAGTTGGTGAACATTGGGTCACAGTATATGACTTCTTTTTAACGGGTAATGTTTGGACCTATGAACAAATTGAAAAGCTTTATAAAAAATAGCCTGTCTTGACAAACATTAAGACAACAAAAAAACTCTAAAGCCCCAACAACGATTTATAAACACTATCAATTACTCCTGCCATTTTCTCCAGATCAAGTAATTCCATTTTGTCGGCAGACTGATGGTAATTCTTATTTCTGTAAAAAGCTGTATCTGTTACCATACTCGCAGAATAGCCAAACTTCCAGTAGTTCAGGTGATCTGAGAAATCGATTCCGGGTAACGCTTTTGGCGCATTAAAGCTCTTCACTTCCGGATTTTCAGCATCGTCTGTACGTTTCATTTTATGCAAGAATTTCCGTGCAAACTTTCCTTTACCGAATTTGTTTACAACAGTAATGTAATCGCCTTTCCCCCCGTAAAATAACTTTAAAATCCCCAAAGGATAATCCTGACTTTTCTTTTCATCAGAGAAATAGCCAATCATTTCAAGAACGATCATCCCTTCCACTACTCTTTTCTCATCGAACAAACTCTTCGCATGAATGTAGCTTCCCATGTTTTCTGTTCTGAAATAAGGCGGTTCTTCTAAAGTATAGGCAACGAATTCCAACCGCTTATCTACAGTTACAGTATCGAACAAACGCGCCAATTCCAAAAGCCCAACTATTCCACTTCCATTGTCATCTGCTCCTTCCTGACTTCCACACACATCATAATGAGCACCAACTACCAATGTTGATGTAGCTTTTGGATTAATTACACCAACAACATTTTTGTAAGTGATTCCATTCACTTTGTATTCCTGAAAGTAAACCGTATCCAGATATTTACTGAATTCCGTTTTTATGAAGTTTGCTGTTTTGTTCAGCTGATCGAGGTTTTGATAATTGCGAGGTTTGGGAGTTTTGTTTATCTCCGTAAGCAAATACTGAATACGTGTTGTATCAGACTGTGACAAAGCTCCAAATGTCAGGAAGTAAAAAAAGAAAAATACTGAAACGAGTTTCATAGATGATAGTTAATTCAGAGAAGTTTAAAGTCTACATGATAATGATCATCGTGTAGTTCATTAATCAGGTGCGACAGTGAAGTTGCAAAATAAATACCAGTTCGTCTCAATTCAGCACCATACTTAGAAGCAAAGAGTTCATCCTTCAATTCAATTTTTAGAATTACTTTTTCGATTTTAAGTCCGTTCTTACGCGCCGAAGCATTCAAAGTCAATAAATGCTGTGCAATCGCATCAAAGTCGATAGAATAGATCTTGTTTTCCTTGTAAACACCATTTTCATCAAAGTCCATGAAATAGTGATCTGCTCCCAGACTATTCAAGTCAAGTGTTGTAGAACCGTTTTTCAGCATTGGCGACATAAAGTCACAACTCAATCCGTTTTGATGCGTCCTATGCGGATACAATCTTCCGCCATGCTCATTGGAACATTCCATCAATCCATAAAAAAGACTTGAAGTCTTATTGAGCTCTGTATAAGAATCCACCAATGATTTATACACCCTATCATTTACAAAAGCGCGTCCTGCCAAATAACTCGTTGTATCAAAATACCTGAAGTTCTTTCCTTCAAACGGAAGGAGGTGACCGTTTTCTAACTTTCCGTTCGAAACAGTGCCTGTACTTTCACTTCTCAAATTCTGACGATGCTTCTGCTGATATTCCTTAATCACATCCGGACTGGAAGAAAAATCTGATCTGGTAGGAAGTTTACTTTCCTTTTTATTTTTTCGAGCCGTGTTCTGGCAAGCTGTGAACAGAATAAAGGCAGTAAACAGAAGGTAGTATTTCATGATTTTTTTGTCACGATTGCGCAAAAGTTATACCAAACAAAAATCCCGATGCCGTAGTTACGGATCGGGATTCAAATATGATTGGCTTACGCTTATTTAGCGTGAACGAAGCTTCTTTTCTCTTTAATACGAGCAGCCTTACCAGTAAGACCACGGAAGTAGAAGATACGAGCACGACGTACAGCACCTCTTTTGTTTACAACAATATCTTCAATAAATGGAGATGAGATTGGGAAGATACGCTCAACACCGATGTTCCCTGACATTTTACGAACAGTAAATGTTTCAGTAGCACCAGAACCACGACGTTGCAAAACAACACCTTGGTATAACTGCGTACGCTCTTTGTTACCCTCTTTAATTTTATATGAAACAGTAACAGTATCTCCTGCTCCAAACGCTGGAAATTGTTTTACCTCTGTTAGTTCTTTTTGAAGTTCTCTGATAATATCCATGACTCTCTAATTTCTTCTCTATAGCCCTTTTCGGGGGTGCAATATTAGATATTTTTTCTTTAATATTCATCAAAAGTACCAGTTTTTTTTTGAAGTCGAAAGAAAAATACTTCTTCCTGAGAAAAAAGTGTCGTGGCGAATGATGATTCTCCCTTACTTTTTACTGTTTTAGAAAAAAATATTTTCTACTTTCGAGCCTGTTCACAGTATCTTTTAATATGGAAATAATTGGACGTAAGGATGTGGTTAACTTTCCTGCTTTTGGATTGAATCTCGTTCCTGTTAAAATAGACTCCGGAGCCTATTCTTCGAGTATGCATTGTTCGTCGGTTCGCCTAATTCATGGCGAAATTGATGTGCTTGAGGTAGTTTTTCTGGACGAACAAACTCCTGGTTACACTGGAAAAAAGGAACTTTTCACTGAATTCAGTAAAAAAGCTGTAAAAAGTTCTAACGGCGTTGTTCAGGAACGTTTTTTCGTAAAAGGCAATCTCGAATTGTTTGGAGTACCCTACGAAACTGTATTTTCGCTTACTGAAAGATCTGGATTGAAGAATCCTGTGCTGCTTGGTCGACGTTTACTCAATAAACGTTTCCTGATTGATACGTCGAAAGTGAACCTTTCAAAAAAATTCAACTAACACACGAAATACACAATGCTTAAAATTGGAATCCTTTCTCGCAATGCAAATCTTTATTCAACTCGTCGATTGGTTGAAGCTGCTGTTCATGCCGGACACGAAGCTCACGTTATCGATCACCTGAGTTGCAATATCGAGATTGAGCAAAAAGGTCCTTCACTCTATTATAAAGACAATTATCTGGAAGGATTTGATGCCGTAATTCCGAGAATTGGAGCTTCGGTTACTTTTTACGGAACCGCTGTTGTTCGTCAGTTTGAAATGATGAACGTTTTTACTGCCGTTGGTTCCAGAGGAATTGTTCACTCACGCGATAAACTGCGTTGCTTACAGGTACTTTCTAAAGAAGGAATTGGTTTACCTAAAACCGTTTTCACCAATTATTCCAGAAACGTAGAACACGTAGTTGATTCTGCAGGCGGAGCACCAGTTGTATTAAAGTTATTGGAAGGAACTCAAGGGCTTGGAGTTGTTTTGGCTGAAAACCAGAATGCCGCTCAATCTGTATTGGAAGCTTTTAATGGTTTGAAAGCACGTGTAATTGTTCAGGAATTCATCAAGGAAGCCGGAGGTGCCGATATTCGTGCATTTGTTGTGGATGGTGAAGTGGTTGGAGCAATGAAACGTCAGGGTAAAGAAGGTGAATTCAGAAGTAATCTTCACCGTGGTGGAACTGCTATGCATCTCGAACTTAGCGAAGACGAAAGAAAAACGGCTATTAAAGCCGCAGAAGCCGTTGGACTTGGGATTGCAGGTGTTGACTTATTGCAATCGTCACGCGGACCACTTGTTTTGGAAGTGAATTCGTCTCCGGGATTGGAAGGAATTGAACGTGCAACAGGAGTTGATATCGCCGGAAAGATCATTGCTTACATCGAGAAAAACGTAATTCCGAAGTAATCCTTCCTGTCAACTCAGAATATAATACTACAAAGTAATATGGCAAGATTCAGCATACTAGGAAGAGAAATTGGTCCAGGCGAAAGCGTCGAATTGAGCATGAATGTAGCAAAACTGCACACGCATACTCCAATTCAGGTTCCTGTTTTTGTTGAAAGAGCTGAGAAAGAAGGTCCGGTTTTGTTGCTGATGGCCGGAATGCACGGTGATGAGATCAACGGAATGGAAGTTGTTCGTCGTGTTATTCGCAAAAAGTGGCACAAACCAAACGCTGGAACAATCATTTGTTTACCCGTTTTCAATATTTTCGGGTATCTCAATATTAAACGTGAATTGCCCGATGGTAGAGATTTGAACAGAAGTTTCCCAGGAACAAAAAATGGTTCGCTTGCCAGTCAGTTTGCTTACCAATTCATGAAGGAAATTGCCCCGAAAGTAGATGTTGTCATCGATTTTCATACGGGTTCTGCCCAACGTTCGAATATCGCTCAAATTCGTTGTGTTTTGTCGGATGCTGAAAGCATTGAACTCGCTCATGTTTTCGATCCTCCTTTTATCGTACATTCCAGCTATATCTCAAAATCGGTTCGTGAAGCCATGAATAAAATGGGAAAGAAAATCCTGTTGTTCGAAGGCGGAAAAACCAACTCCATTGACGAAGTGGTTGTTGAAGAAGGCTTACTTGGAATTCAACGTGTTTTGAATCACTACGGAATGCGTTCTTTCAAACTGGAAGATAATGGTAGAATACCAATTGTGATTACCTCATCAAGATGGCTTAGAGCAGCAAATGCAGGAGTTCTGCGCGTTACAGTGCAAAATGGTGATGCCGTTGAAAAAGGAGATATCCTAGGTTTAATCTGTGATCCATTTGGAAATGAAGAGAAAAAAATCAAATCGCCAACTACTGGTTATATTATTTGTGTGAATGAAGCTCCTCTTGTCAATAAAGGAGATGCTGTTTTTCATATCGGAAAAGTGGGAAAATAAAGATGAAAACAGGAGGAACACAAGGTTATTACGCTATTGGCGTTTTCAATCCAAAAACAGATCACAACATTGGAACCTTGTGGCGAAGTGCTTACATACTAGGAGCTTCATACATTTTTACGGTAGGAAAACGTTACAAAAAACAGACTTCCGACGTTACCAGAACCTGGGCACGTATCCCCTATTTTCATTACGACACTTTAGAAGATCTGACCAATAACATTCCTTACGATTGCTTGCTGGTCGGAATAGAACTGACAGACGAAGCTCAATTTCTTCACGACTTCGAACATCCCAAACGCGCCATCTATTTATTAGGTTCTGAAGATCAAGGTTTACCGGAACCAATCCTTCAGCGTTGTAATGCTGTAGTAAAACTTCCCGGAAACTCATCGTTGAATGTAGCTGTAACAGGAAGTATTGTTTGTCACGACAGGGCGAGTAAAGTTGGTGGAGAACTTCCACCACATCATAGTGGGAAGTAATTCAAAATGGAGAATTGAAAATTGAAAAGATGTTCTTCTCCAACCTTTACATGAATTCTCACGTTATAATGACAGTTGAGAATTTACATGTATGAAAACAGCACTATTCATTTCACTTTTTGTTTCAGGTTCCGCAATTGCACAAACCGTTTCGTTAGATAATTACTTCGGAATTGAAGGTGTTGAGATTGTTCAGGGAACAGCAGAGATCAATAAAACGGTCATCACTCCTACAGGTGACATTATTAGCGCAGGATACAATCTTCCCGGTAATATGGGAACCTACCATCTCACACTAACAAAACACAATTCCGACGGAGTAATTGATAACAATTTTGGATCAAACGGAATTATTCAACATCAGATCAATTATTCGAGTATGCCATACAATATGGTTTTGCTTAGCAATGGAAAAATAATCGTTACAGGATATGTTTATTTAGGTCCAACGCAAAGCGGTCCGGCACCAACTCGTGCTTTTGTAGCTCGTTTAAAACCGAATGGTGAATTGGATTCCACTTTTGCAACCAACGGAGTCCACACACTTTCTCAGGATGATTCTGATATCAGTGATATTTTTGTTCAAAACAATGGCTCAATTGTATTTTCGGGGAACATCAATACGGGAGCAATGCTTCTAAAAATGGACTCTAATGGAATTCCCGATTCGAATTTCGGAACAAATGGAATCAAGGAACTTTCGTCCATGGGTGAATTATTCTATTGTTGGTCGACTGTTTTAACGAACGATGGAAATTACATTATGGCCGGATTAGATGCTCAGGATTTTAGCAATATGAATTTGTTATGCATTAAAGTGGATCCAAATGGTGACTTGGTGACTTCCTTCGCCGATAACGGTCGATTTATTCTGGATTTATATTCAGGAACTCCGGAGGTTTACGAGATGTTTTCAATCATCAAAAAACGAGCAGATGGAAAGCTTCTATTGTCAGGAAACAGTACTCAACCTTTGCTACTATTAATGGATGAGAACGGAAATATAGAAACCGATTTCGGAAACAACGGAATACTGCTTCACGATTATCCTGTGAGCGATCTTTTACTTCAGGACGACGACAAAATTCTTTTGGGTGGAAATGTGGTGATTTCAGATTACAATTACGGAATTTCTGTAACACGACTGACTGCTGAGGGTGACATTGATCCCTCTTTTAATTTTTCAGGAACCTACCAACTCGATATTTCTGAGGAAAGTGATTATCTGCAAACCTTCCAATTCATTGATAACGATCATTTGCTGATTGGTGGCTCGGCACGCTTATACAATTCAAACGCAGATTTCATGCTGGCAAAATTGGACATCTCAGAAACGCTTTCATCCGAAGAACTTTCAGAATCTGACTTTTCGATTTATCCGAATCCGGCACAAAACAAACTATTTATTGACGGAATTACTCCTCAAACTGTTCAAATTATGAATACACTTGGGCAATTGATTATGGAAGTTGCATATGACGAGCAAAACGGTGTTTCACTGAATGGCTTGAGCGAGGGAAGTTATTTTGTTGAAGTGATTGGTGAGAATGGAGTTGTTGTTTCTAAGCAGTTTGTGAAATTCTAAAATCACTCTGCCTTCACAAAACAATTCAGACATTCCTTTTCTTTCGTTTCTACCAATCGAGGCACCATTTTTAACCAAGTGGTAACAATACCCTTTTCGGTTTTAGTCAAAGTAAATAGTAAATCACCACTACTTAAGCCTTCGGAAACTGAACCTGCCACAGTTTCATTAAAATAGATTGAAATGGATTCGTCACCTCCGCGAGCGAAAGCTTCAAAATTGATCTCGGTTTGTTGACCGTTAATCGTAATCATCGCCATCTCCTGTCCATCTTGTTCATAGATCGACAAAATCCACTCCATGACCATACTATAACCAGCATTGGCTTTTACGGGAGTTTCGGAATAATAGTATTCGCCATGCCAGTTGTTAAGATCCTGAGCAAACGAGACAGAATTTCCCATTAGGAAAACAATAAGAATTATTTGAAGTGACTTAAGCATAGTCCAAATTACAGTTTTTATCGAATCGATTTATGCTTTTTTCGGTCGAATTATTCTCAATTCAATGTTCATCACCTTGTCCAATCCCATCAAAGCCTTACCTTTGCATTTCGAAATTCGAACTATGAGCAACATTGAAGCAATTGAAAAGCGCAGAACATTTGGGATTATTTCTCACCCCGATGCTGGAAAAACTACTTTGACAGAAAAACTACTTCTGTTCGGTGGTGCAATTCAATCTGCCGGTGCCGTAAAGAACAACAAGATCAAAAAATCCGCGACTTCCGATTTCATGGAAATTGAGAAACAACGTGGAATCTCAGTTGCCACTTCGGTTATGGCGTTCGAATATT
>CAMLET010000011.1 GCA_946479125.1 uncultured Flavobacteriales bacterium | reverse complement strand
GTTCACAGATCTTAATGGCACAGAAAATTGGTGAGAAGAACAATTCAGCCGTTGTTAAAGTTTTTCATAATAATATAGTGTTGCTAACGGTTGCCGCCATAGTAGCAACTTTGTTCATTCAATTGGCAATGCCATCGATCTTGCATTCAATGGTAACCGATCCGATACTTGAACGAACGGAAATGCGCTTTCTGGAAATTCGCGGATTAGCACTTTGGCCAACGATCATTACTTTAAGCATTCAGGCGAACTATCTGGCTCAAGGGAAATCTGCATTGGTGATGTACACGTCATTAATTACCGCACTTAGCAACGTTTTTCTGGCATACAGTATGGTTTATGGCAAATTCGGTTTTCCTGAATGGGGAATGGAAGGCGCAGCAATTGCAAATACAACAGCCGAAACATTGGGAATGTTATTCATTCTTGGAACATTGATCTATAATCGAAAAAAAGATATTTATAAGGTCTGGAGTAAGATTAAGATCGACGGAAAACAATTAATGGAGAATCTGAAGGTCGGATTTCCACTTTGTCTACAAGGATTACTTGCCCTTTCTATCTGGACCATTTTCTTTAATTGGATAGAACAAATGGGGAAAGAGGATTTGAGTATTTCATTGAATATTCGTCACATCTATTTCCTGGCTTTTGTTCCGATCTGGGGATTTGCTGCTGCCACAAAAACTTATATCGCACAATACATAGGTGCACGACAGTTGGATCAACTTCCAATCATTCAACGACGAATTCAACTGCTTACAGTTGTTTTTCTTCTCGTTACATTCCACGGCTCAGTGTTCTATCCTGAAGCACTTGTATCTATGATTAATGGTAACGAAGCATTTATTCATAAAAGTGCAGTCATTCTACGTTTGGTTGCAGGATCTATTGTTTTATACGCCATTGTCAGTGTTTACTTTCAAACCATTGGCGCAAGCGGTAATACACGTGTGACTTTTATAGTAGAATGCTTATCTACTTTTTCCTATTTATTTGCCGCGTGGCTCTTTATAAAAGTGTGGCATTGGGACATTACATTTGTTTGGCTGGTAGAATATGTGTACTTTATAGTGATGGGAGCGGCCAGCATCATCTACCTGAGATTTTTTAATTGGACAAAAACGGAGCTAATATGAAGTCGTTGAAAGTTGTATTTATGGGAACTCCAGAGTTCTCTGTTGGAATTATGAAGGCCATTCTTGAATCGGAACATGAATTGGTTGGAGTTGTAACCGTTGCCGACAAACCGGCTGGTCGCGGACAAGTAATGCATGAAAGCGCGGTGAAGGTTGCTGCGAAGGAACACGCACTTCCTATTCTTCAACCCGTATCATTAAAAGATGAATCCTTTCTTTCAGAATTAAAAGCTTTGAATGCAGATGTTTTTGTTGTCGTAGCATTCCGTATGCTTCCTACAGCAGTTTGGCAAATGCCGGAAATGGGAACCTTCAATTTACACGCTTCCCTTCTACCCGATTATCGTGGTGCCGCTCCAATTAACTGGACTATTATTAATGGTGATACGAAAACCGGTTTAAGCACCTTCTTTATAGATGAGCAAATCGATACTGGTTCAGTTATCAAACAAACAACACTTGAAATTTCCGAAAACGAGAATGCAGGAAGTCTGCACGACCGAATGATTCCTGAAGGCGGAAAACTTGTAGTTGAAACCTTGGATCTGATTGGGATGGGAAATGCTACAACAATTGCTCAACGTGAAATGGTAGGCAGTTTGAATCGTCCTGCGCCAAAACTATTTAAAGAGAACACTAAAATAGATTGGAGTGCAGATTCGAAAACAATTCATCAATTGATCTGCGGGCTTTCTCCATACCCCGCAGCCTGGTCGTCTTTAACCAATATAAAAGGAGAAACGAAAACCGTAAAATTCTTTGAAACACGAATCATTAATACGGCAAATAAGATGCTGCATGAAATGTGGAGTACGAAAAATGCATTCTACATTCAGTTAAAAGATGGTGTTTTAGAAGTGCTGGAGTGGCAGATGGAAGGCAAAAAACGCATGACAACTCACGATTGGCTTGTTGGAAATAGCATTTCTGACTGGAAAATTGGTTAAGATTTTAATCGAAAGAATAGTATAGTTAGTCGTAAAACCCTTTAAAAACGGGGGCTTTATCAACAAAACGCCGTATTTATCAACAAAAATGACACTTTTTCGCTGTAGTCCTTTGCTGGTATGAGTTTTCGCCTAAATTTGTCCTATCAAATAATTGAAACATTTTTAAAAACCAAACTATGAACAAAGCAGAATTAATCGACGCTATTGCTTCTGAAGCAGGATTGTCTAAAGTAGATGCTAAAAAAGCATTGGACGCATTTGTAACAGCTACAGGTAGCGCGTTGAAAAAAGGAGATCGTATCTCTTTAGTAGGATTCGGATCTTTCTCTGTATCTAAGAGAGAGGCTAGAACAGGACGTAACCCTCAAACTGGAAAAGAAATCAAAATCGCAGCTAAGAACGTTGTACGTTTCAAAGCAGGTGCTGAGCTTTCTGGAGCAGTTAACTAAGAAATTTATATTTCGAATGAAAAATCCCTTTGGCTTCGGCGAAAGGGATTTTTCTTTTATGGGGCTTCGACTCCGCTCAGCCACCAAAAAGCAATCCTTGTGCATACAGGTCGCCCGCCGCGGCGGATCACTACATATATCATACACTTCAAGTTTTTTTTCAATTCTTCAAATTCATTTTTCAATAAATTGCTCTGAATTTCAAACACGAAATCAAACAGTACTGCGAAAAATGAAAATGTCTACTCCTACTTTCGATGAAAACGATCAAAAGATCGTGAACTTTGGGTGTGAAGGAAACATCTTCAATCTGTCTTCTCTTAAGGAATTTGAAAAACCAATCGGCTCCTACGGTTTCGGGATAAAATTCGTTTGCGACGGATTAGAAAGCTACACGATCAACAAGAAAACCTTTAACGTTTCACCTGGAAGTTATCTTCTACTCAATGGAGAGAAGGAAGGCAGCGTAATAATCGACAGTAAGAAAACGGTAAAAGGAATGTGTTTAAACATATCTGACAAGATGATTGGCGATGTTGTTGCATCACTGCAAGCACCTGATACTGCTTTTTCCGACCTTGAGCTTTCTAAGTTTTTCTATACTGAACACTTTCTGGAAAACAAATACAATGCTTCGAATACCATTTTGGGTAAAAAGCTATTGGAACTTGGAACACTCATAAACACGCACAACTTTTCCACAGATGAAATTACAGAAGATCTATTCTATGAATTAACCGAACGTTTGGTTATGGACCAAGTTCAGGTATTCAAACAATTGCAATCTATTCCAAGTGTAAAAAATGAAACTCGTCGTGACCTTTGTAGAAGAGTACTAATTGGAAAAGAATTCATTGATTTCAACTACACTGAGAATCTCACTGTTGCTCAAATTTCTCAGATTGCAGGATTGTCGGAATATCACTTCTTTCGTTTGTTCAAACAAATGATGGGAATTACGCCTTATCAGTACATCATCTCTTCCCGACTAAAAACGGCAGTTCAATTATTAAAGTCTGACTTCTCTGTTTCTGATGTAGCTATTTCCATGGGATTCGCAGATATTTTCACTTTTAGTAAAGCATTCAAGAAGCACTTTGGTGTTTCTCCTACTCTATTCATTAAAGCGTAGGATACCAACCCAAACCGAGTGTTTTTTTTTTCGAAATGCAATAGAAAGTCACTTCGACACATCACCTAGCGCTGACACTCAGTTTGACTTTAAAATTCAGACACCACGTCAAACCGTTCTGATAGCTATCGGAAGGTTTTTCGGAATGAAATGGAGAAAAATTGTATCGAGGTTAGTGGTGTTTCAAATTAGCAGTTTTAAACAAATCATCCCCATTCAACAGCCTTAGCTTTATCTTATAAATAGTATTATTATGAGAATATTCTACAAAATAGGATTGTCATTTACGCTGTTGCTTTACACAGCTAACATTAATGCACAGATCACTCCTGGCTTAGATCAGGAATTACAAGAAACGCTCGATAGTATGAGAATCGTACTTGGAGCAAAATCACTAAGTGCGGCTATTCAAACTGCCGATGAAAGTATTTGGGCCCACGCTGTTGGCGTTTCATCAGCTATGCCACCAATAAACGTTACACCTAACGACTTATATCTGATAGGAAGTGTCACCAAAACATTAACATCTGCATGTGTTTTACAGTTGGCAGATGAAGGCTTATTGAATATTGATGACAGTTTGTACGAATGGTTACCAACTATGCCATACATTGATACGAACATTACCATTCGTCAGTTAATGAATCATACAAGCGGAATTTACGAGATTCTTTCTCATCCACATCATCAGGATTCTTTATTGGCCGACATGTCCAGGATCTGGACTCCAGAAGAGTTGATAGATCGGTTTATCTCCCCCCCTGCTTTTCAGCCTGGAACGTCTTGGGCATATTGTAACACGAACTACTTTCTTCTAAGTATGATTATTAAGGAAGCAACAGGCAACGAGTTTTACACAGAACTTCGTAATCGCTTTTTTGATGCTTTGTCATTAAATTCTTTTGGCATTCCTGCTTTCGAAAATTTAAATGGTCCTGTTGCACATTGTTGGCTTGATCTTAACGGAGATGGAGTAATTGAAGACGGTAATAACTTTTATATGAGTTATATGTCGTTAAACTCAACCGCCGGTGCAGCAGGTGGTTACTTCTCTACTCCAACCGATTGTACCAAATGGATGAGGACATACATGCGCGGTGATATACTTTCGGAAGAAATGATGAATGAAGCTAAAACTACAGTGACCATTGGTGGCAACATTGAACGTTATGGTCTTGGTTTGATGCGAAAAACAAATGGATTTTTAGGATATGAAGCTTATGGTCATGGTGGTGATCTGGCTTACCACGCTTCTTCCTGGTATTTTCCTGCGCTCGATCAAAGCATCACTGTATTTACTAACGATGGTTCCGAAACCTCTTGGAGCATACTTCCGGTAGTTCGTGAACTATTAAGAACTTACCTAAACGAACAAACAGCTTCTGTAGAAACAGATTTCATGGAAGAAATCACTGTAAGTCCAAATCCATTTAACGACGAGATAAATATCTCATGGAATTCACCATCTACGGAAGAGATTACACTTTCACTAAAAGATGCCGCGGGCAGAATCCTCGTATCCAAAACACATCAACCAAATAACAAAGTAAACCAGTCGACGCTTTCTGAACTGGGAGTGCTTTCTGCAGGAAACTACTTCCTCACTATCACAGGGAGCAGCGGCTGGACAAAGACAATCAAGGTTATCAAATAATAAGGAAGAAAAGAAGATTCCAATGACATAGTTGGCTCAAACATAGCAGAAAGATTTAGGAGCCTTTTTGGCTGGGTGGCGAATTCATCGGATATGAACTGCAACAAGAAATACCAAATTTGATTTCGAATCTTAATATTCCTTTTGATACCTGAAACAGAAATGCCTCGATTATTCGGGGCATTTGTTGTTAAATCTATAAAATTATCTCCTAAATGTTTCCCACAGATGCACAGATATCAAAGGCGCTTACCAGTCGCCTTTAAATCCTTATACGTGTTATTTCAATTTATAAAAGTGCGAGTGCGGTAGCCGGGATAAAATCAGTGCATCTGTGGGAGATAAAGAATAAGTGGATTATCTTTGCGCCATGAACGATCGTCTCTTAGAAGAATTCTACAAACTCATTCCTGAAGAAAAAGGACAACTTTTCGACAAAATTGCTGCAGAACGCACAAAACATCTAACTGTTGCACTTGAAGAAATTTACCAGGAACATAATGCGAGCGCTATTTTACGAACTTGTGATTGTTTCGGGGTTCAGGAACTTCACGTAATAGAAAAAGAGAACAAATATAAAGTTCAACGTGATATTGCTCGTGGTGCTGGTCAGTGGGTTGATATGTTCAACTACAATTTGGGAGCAACACCATTGACGGATTGTATGTCATCATTAAAGAACAGAGGATACAAGTTGGTTGCTCTTACTCCGGATGCCGAGATGGACATTTATGACATTCCAATTGAAGAACCACTTGCATTGTTTTTTGGAACAGAATGGGAGGGCATTTCGGATGAAGTTCGTGAAACAGCCGATTATAAGATCAAAATTCCAATGGTTGGTTTTACTGAGAGTTTTAATGTTTCGGTTTCGGCAGCACTTACTTTACAAGCATTGAGAAATCGTTTACACAATTCAAGTCTGGATTGGAAATTGACTGAAGAAGAACAAACAATGACTAAAATTCGCTGGTGCCAGAAATACATGAAAAACGGTTCGGTTGTGCGAAGTGAATTGGAAAGAAGACTGAGAGAGGAAAGCCATCTCGACTCCGCTCGATGACCTTTATAAATAAAACTTATTCTTTTGTCCGAAATAAAAAAACAATCCTTCTAAACGCGTCCCAACGGTTACCGAGCGGAGTCGAGGTAAATTGGTTGAAAACTATCCTTCTAAATTCTTTTTCAAGCGCTTGTTCACGTATTATAAATAGCTATATTTGCTTACAAATTAAACTAAACTATGGGAAAAGGAGATATTAAAACGGCAAAAGGGAAACGTATCAACGGTTCTTACGGTAATACTAGAAAACGTAAAAAAGCTACTCCAGTTGTCGTGGCAGCTGCACCCAAAAAAGAAAAGAAAGTTGCTGCTGAAAAGCCAGCTGTAGAGAAAAAAACTCCAGCTGCTAAAAAAGCTACTGCAACAAAAACAGCGACAGCTAAACCTGCAGCAAAGAAGACGACAACGAAAAAGGAGGCTTCGGATAAATAATTTTGTAAATGATTCATATACAATAAAATATTAAAAGCTTGCCTCATTGGTGAGCTTTTTTGTTTATCAAAAACTGGTGTGCCGAACAAACCGGGAACCAAACAAAAATAAAGTGGTAATGAAAAAACACAATTTCGGGGCTGGACCATGTATTCTACCCCAAGAAGTATTTCAGGAAGCATCTGAAGCAGTAAAAAACTGGAACGGACTTTCAATTCTAGAAGTTTCTCACCGTAGCAAAGATTACGAAGCTGTTATGCAAGAGGCAAGAGATTTGGTTAAGAAAGCTCTTGGTTTGGGTGACGATTACGAAGTTCTTTACCTTCAGGGTGGTGCGACGCTTGGATTCACGATCGCGGCGTTGAACATGATGCGTGATACAAAGAAAGCGGCGTACATGAACACTGGGACCTGGGCTTCAGGAGCTATCAAAGAAGCTAAGAAAGTTGGTGTTGATGTAAACGTTATCGCTTCTTCTGAAGACAAAAATTTCAGCTACATTCCAAAAGGAGTTATCATTCCTAATGATGTTGATTACTTCCACTACACTTCAAACAATACCATTTACGGTACACAGTTCAAAGAGATCCCGAATTCTCCGGTTCCTTTGGTTTGTGATATGTCTTCTGATATCTTCTCTAAAGAAATCGATGCTTCTAAGTTTGATTTGATCTATGCTGGTGCTCAAAAGAATCTTGGGCCTGCTGGTGCAACGCTTTACATCGTAAAGAAAGAACACCTTGGAAAATCTACTTCTCCTTTCATGCCATCTTACCTTGATTTGAAAGGTCATGCTGACAAAGATTCAATGAATAATACTCCTCCTGTATTTTCAGTTTATGTTTCTATGTTGAATTTACGTCACATGTTGGCAAACGGTGGCGTTAAAGCACAAGGAATTAAGAACGAGGCAAAAGCAAAATTGATCTACGGAGAAATTGATGCGAATCCATTGTTCGAAGGGACTGTTGCAACTGAAGATCGTTCTGAAATGAATGTGAACTTCTTGTTGAAGAACGAAGCACTTACTGCTGAATTCGATGCGGCATGGAAAGAAGCTGGGATTATCGGATTGAACGGTCACCGTTCGGTTGGTGGATACCGCGCTTCTATGTACAACGCACTTGAGCTGGATAGTGTTCAGGTATTGGTTGATGTAATGAAACATTTCGCTCAAAAACACGGGTAATAAATTATGAAAGTATTAGCTAACGACGGAATTTCCAACGAAGGAAAAGTAGCTTTGGAAAAAGCTGGATTCACCGTTATTACAGATAAAGTTGACCAGGATAAACTGGCTCAATATGTCAACGAAAACGGAGTTGAGATCGTTTTGGTGCGCAGCGCAACAACTGTTCGCAAAGAAGTGATCGATGCTTGTCCGGGATTAAAATTGATTGGCCGTGGTGGTGTTGGTATGGACAATATCGATGTTGCTTACGCTCGTGAAAACGGTAGAACTGTCATTAATACACCGGCTTCTTCTTCACAATCAGTTGCTGAATTGGTAATGGGGCATTTGTTCGCTATTTCGCGTTCACTTCACCATTCGTTCAAACACATGGAAACAGGTGATTTTTCTGCATTGAAGAAACAATACGGAAAAGGTGTTGAATTGCGCGGAAAAACATTGCTGATTGTTGGATTTGGTCGTATTGGTCAGTCATTGGCTTCTTACGCTCTAGGTTGTGGAATGAGCGTGAAAGCGGTTAACCTTCACAATGGAACAACGAATGTTAAAGTTGGTCCTTTTCCTGGAATTGGTGAGATTGAAGTTCCAATTACATGTTCTACTGATCTGAAAGCTGAAATTCCAACAGCAGATTTTATTTCTCTTCATATTCCTAAACAAGCGAATGGCGATGCCGTAATTGGTAAAGCTGAATTCGATTTGATGAAAAAAGGAGTTGGTTTGGTAAACGCTGCTCGTGGTGGAGTTATCGATGAGAAAGCGTTGATAGAAGCTTTGGATAGCGGAAAAGTTGCTTTTGCTGGATTAGACGTTTTCGAAAACGAACCAAGCCCAATGAAAGAATTGTTGTCGCACGATAAGATTGCAGTTACTCCGCATATTGGAGCTGCAACTAACGAAGCTCAGGATAGAATTGGTCTGGAATTGGCTGATTTGATCATTGCTCAATTCGGAAAACAAGTTTTGGCATAAATGGCAAAAATTCATCCTTTTAGGGCAGTTCGTCCAACGCGCGATAAAGCGCAATTGGTTTCAACAAGACCATTGGCAGCTTATCGTAAGCATGTTCTTCGTGCAAAGTTAGATGAGAATCCTTACACATTTTTACATATCATCCATCCGGAGGTCGATCGTCAGCAATTGGCGAAGGCCTCTCAGGAGGAACGCTTCGAAGCAGTTAGAAAACGCTACGAACAATTTCATGAACAGGGAATCTTTGTTCAGGAAGAAACACCAACGGTTTACGTTTATCGTCAGATCAAAAATGGTCACGAGTTTACAGGCGTAATTGCTGGTGCAAGTATTGAAGAGTATCAGAACGACAAGATCAAGAAGCACGAAGCAACTTTGACTTCGAGAGAAACCATGTTTACCAATTATTTGGACATTACTGGTTTCAACGCTGAACCCGTTTTATTGGCGCATGAACCGTCTCAGGAATTGGATGCCGTTCTTGCTGAAATCACAAAAGACCGTGCTGAATATGAATTCTCAACTACCGACAAGATCAAACATGAATTGTGGGTAGCGAAAGACGAACATCTTGAAAAGGTTCTGAAAGCTTTTGAACCCATTGAAGAATTGTACATTGCTGACGGACATCACCGTTCAGCTTCAAGTTCTCGATTGAAAGATCATTTGGTGGCTTCACATGCCGTAAAAGGCGACAATTGCAATTATTTCCTGGCTTATCTTATTGACGAGAAAAAGCTGGAAATCATTGAATTCAATAGAATTGTAAAACACTTGAATGGACTGACGGAAGAAAGTTTCATTCATCATTTATACGAGCATTTCGAAGTAGAAGAGCTTCATCGTTCCCGCAAGCCGAAATGTTGTCACGAGATTGTGGTATTGTTGAGCTACAGAACATTGGTTCTTCGTCCTAAAGCACATGTTTTGGACACCCAGGATGTTGTAAAACGTTTGGATGCTCAGATTTTGACCGATTACATTCTTCAGCCTATTTTGGGAATAGAAGATTTGAAAACGTCGAAAGACATTGAATTTATTCCTGGAACATTGGACATCAAACGTTTGAAAGACAAGTTGAGTCACGACGATTCTGCTGCCGCTTTCCTACTCTATCCAGTTCCAATGAAAGATGTGAAAGCTGTTGCTGATGAAGGAAAAATCATGCCTCCGAAATCAACTTGGGTAGAACCCAAAATGCGCAGTGGATTGACGATTTACAACATCAATGAATAATGAGCGTTGCCCAAAATATCGCTGAGTTAAAGTCAACTTTACCTGAGAAGGTTACACTGATTGCCGTTAGTAAAACCAAACCTGTTGAAGTTCTTCAGGAAGCATATGATGGTGGACAACGCGTTTTTGGGGAGAACAAAGTTCAGGAAATGGTCGACAAATACGAGCAACTTCCAAAAGACATTCAGTGGCATTTGATTGGTCATTTACAAACGAATAAAGTAAAATACATTGCTCCGTTTGTAGAATTGATTCATTCTGTGGACAGCTTAAAACTTCTTCAGGAAATCAATAAACAGGCAAAGAAATACAATCGAATAATTCCATGTTTGTTGCAGTTTCATATTGCAAGCGAGGAAACCAAATTTGGTTTAAACGTTGAAGAAGCAACAGAAATTCTACAGGATAGAGAATTTGTAGAATTGCAAAACGTTGACATTGTTGGTGTAATGGGAATGGCAAGTTTTACGGAGGATGAAGAAGTTGTTCGTGATGAATTTCAAACCCTTCACTCCTATTTTGCACTAATCAAAAGTCATTTTTTCAAATTCAATCCCAACTTCAAGCACATTTCCATGGGAATGAGCGGCGATTACGAAATTGCCATTGAAGAGGGAAGCACAATGATCAGAGTAGGAAGTAAATTATTTGGCGGAAGATAGTTACAGAATCAAAAACAGAATGAGAATGAGAACTATTAAAATCAATTTACTTTTTGGAATTCTATTTCCATTGTTTTCGTTTGGTCAAAATTCCTACACGGATAGTTTGACCTTAGAGCGCGAAATCCACGACAAACAATTCTTCGAAGAAGTTTTAAACGAAGAAGAACGTGATATTGTAAAACAAATTTGCTACTTCTCCATCGATACCAATTACATTGTTGAAGCTGAATTTATTCCAAAAAAAGGAAAGCGTTTCCTTATGCCAATGAGTAAGGAACGTTTGGTTTATTACAGAAGTGTTGGAACCTTGAAGTTCAAAGTGAACGGTGTTGAATGTACACTGCAATTACTAAAGAATCTAAGTTCAACCGACAAGACTTTCAAGAATTATTATTTCCTCCCATTCCGTGATGGAACAAGTGGTGAAACCAGCTATGGTGGTGGAAGATACATGGATTTGATTCTAACCAAGCAGGAACTAAAAGCCGGAAAAATTATCATCGATTTCAATACCTGCTATCATCCTTATTGCGCCTATTCAGAACGTTATTCTTGTCCGATAGTTGATGCGGCTAATAAAATTTCTCCGAAAATTGAAGCTGGAGAGTGTTATACTTTAGGGGAACATTGAAAAGCTCCCACAGACGGGCACAGAGGAACACAGATGAATCAAAACTAAATCGAACATGCAACCAACTATGAAAAAACACCTTTTACTACTCCTACTTCCTTTATTGGTATTCAGCTGTAGCTCACAATCTGAAAAAGAAGATCTGAAAAACGTAAGACCAGCTGAGATTGGTTTTTACGAAACGTATAGTTCTGCTGAAGTTCAACCTCTACTCAAAAAAGTTATTGATTGGACAGATCATAACGATAGCATTATGAAAAGTGATTATTTCGTTCTCATCACAGATTTGGGTTCAATGATTACTCCGATAAGTGATGGTAGTGCAGTTGTAGCATTGGTTGACCCACTGAGTCTTTCGACTGTAGAAAGAATTTTGGATTTGAAACCAGTTAAAGCACTTCTACCAAACGGAATGAAATTCATGTTATCCGCAAAGCCATCAAAAACATACTCTGAAAAAGTAGTCTATGAATTGTACACAATAAAAGTTCCTGAAGACGGAAAAGCTATTATCAACGGTAAACATATTGGAGCTGCTGATGCCGAAGAAGATGAAGAGAGACGTCAAGTTTACATTACCCTTAACATGACTCAAGAAGGACAGCAACTTTGGGGAAAGATGACAGCTGACAATATTGGAAAAAACATCGCGATTACACTGGATGGAATGGTAATGTCATGTCCAATGGTAATGAACGCTATCACATCCGGATCAACACAAATCAGTGGAAATTTCACCCTTAAGGAAGCAGAAGATTTGGCAAGAGGAATTCGTGCTGGGAGATGATACGTATGAACTAAAATAATTTGTACGTATAGTGTCAATTTCTTATCTTCGTGTAAATGAGATAAAATGAACACAAAACTCACATTATCAATTGAGGAAAGCGTAATTGAAAGAGCAAAGGCTTACGCAAGATCTAAGAATCGAAGTTTATCCGAAATTATAGAACGCTATTTAGATTCGATTACGAGCGAAAATATGGTAAACGACACGGAAATTACTCCATTCGTTAAAAGTATTTCAAGTGGTGTAAGTATTCCAGATGATTTAGACTACAAAGAAGAATATCGTAAACACATCGAAAAGAAACACAAATAATATGGATGCGGTATTTCTCGACACCAATGCAGTCATTGATTTTCTTGGAGAACGTCGGCCATATTATGAATTCATCGCTAAAACGCTTTCTTTAGCTGACCAAAAGAAAATCAAGATTTTTGTTTCACCGATTTCGTTTGCCACTGCATACTACATTATTTCAAAATTCGAATCGAAGAAAAAAGTGATGGATAAAATCCGAAAGTTCAAAATTTTGGTTCAAACTGCGAGTCTTGCAGATAATTCCCTAGAAAAAGCTATCAATTCCGATTTCAGTGATTTTGAGGATGCACTTCAATATTTTTCTGCAATAGATGCTAAGTGCAACTTAATTCTTACCAGAAATGAGAAAGATTTCAAAGCGGCTATGATTCCCGTAATGTCACCAGAGAACTACCTAAAACTTAGGTTAACCATATAGATTAGTTAGAAGTCTAAAGAACTATTCTGTTTCGTCTCTTCCCCTTTTGTTTTTAGTTCTCTTCTAATATCTCCACTACTCGACCCACTTTCTTTTCATCCGTCATGATCTTGATTCCATGTGGATGCGTTGGTGCACTCGTCAAAATACTTTTCACAACTCCTTCAGTTATTTCACCAGTTCGTTGATGATGTTTCTGGATAAAAGCAACGTACATTCCTGGCTTGATATCTTTTCTTTCTGGTTTCATAGAACAAAGTTACGCAATCGTAGCTTGAAAATAACTCCAAAAATTGCGAGGAATTTCCAAAATTCAACAGATTTCAGATTTGATGTTCACTCCACTATTTCAAACCAATATGTTGTAGTATCAGCATAATGATAAGTTTCCCCTATCCACGTTTCACTACTTTCAATAACCAGATATCTTTCGTCAAAAAAAGTCATTAACCTATCCCAATCGGAAGAACCGAAAGCAACATCATCGTACATCCAATTATCAATTATGTCTGCACTTGAATAAATGACTGAGTCGCCGTAATAAGCTGATTTACCTGCATTCGAACCATCAGAAACCACGCAAATCATACGAAAACGTTTGTTCTCAAAATCAGCTTTTTCTCCTTTCTCGAATTCAATTTCATCTGATCCTTCTTTAAAATTACCGCGATGTGAAGTATTCCTCGCTGAGAAACCAATTTTAGCAGGTTGTCGCCAATCATAATGATGTTGATTCTGAAACTCAGCAATATTTTCCCCGATTGACGGATAAATAATATAATCCAGGCTGTCCAAAATGGGAGTTATTGAATCAATTTGCCTTCTAACAAAGTCTATTTGGTTTTCCCACAGAGGTATGCCATCTTTTACATGCATTGCTCGTATTTTGTTTTTCAAACTGTCGACTTTCCGTTGATAGAACCATCTGTTTCTGGATAGCTGACTTACTTCATCCAACGTCCACTTCCTGATGTACCAATTGGTGATTTGGGTAGAATCGTTGCTCGGGTCAATGACTATTTCTCGCTGAAAACAATCGTTATAAAAAATCGTTTGAGCTCTTTGTCTGGTAAGATCAGTTGGGATATAATGCGCTGTATCAGTACCTGAAAATACGTGAGTGATTTTTTGGTTCGTCAAGGATTCCGTTGTCTGAAAAAGCAGAATCCGGTCATTGAATCCAACAGAATCCAAGCTTGTTGTTCTTTCTAAACGCCTTAATAGTCCATTGAATTCTACTCTTGCATATCTTTCCAGTTCCTCATCTGTTGGTTCTTTCTTCTCAACAATAGGTTGTTTTTCAAAGGGATTTAAGAACATTACATAGTTATTATCAGGAAAATGGTAATGAACTGGAGCTGGTAATTGAACGGTTCTCCATGGCTGAATGATTAGGCAAGAATCCTGTGCAACAAGACAACGAGTAAAGAGCAAACAAAAAAACAGGAGATTAAGACAGGGTTTCGTCATTCCAATAATGTAATTTTAGCTTTGTATACACGTTGAACCAGATTCGGTTCAACCACAATTCAACTAATTCGCACAAAATTTGGCTTCATGAAAACAGTTCTTACACTATTACTTTGCTTATTGTTCAGTAACCTTTTTTCACAAACCAATTTCCCCTCCTTCCTTGCTGGGACATGGAAATCGGAAGATGGAAAAACGTTTGAGCATTGGGACGTTCTTTCACCAACACTAATGAAAGGGTATTCTTATGAAATGAATGGAAATGAAACAGTTGTAAAAGAATATCTTGAGATCGGAAAAGTTGGGAAGAGTGTTGTTTACACTCCAACTGTAATCGGACAAAACGATGGAAAGCCAGTCCAATTCAAAATGACCAAATCAGATAGTGTTTTTGTTTTCGAGAACCCGAAACACGATTTCCCAAAGAAAATTATTTACACCAAACTATCTGAACACACCATAAATGTAGAAGTGCTCGGATCTGATAACCAAGGCTTTTCATATCATATGGTAAATCAAAACACAATAGAGATGCTTAAGTCCATGGATCAGATTTTTGGTGGAACAGATAATCCCAACTATGATGCCGCATTGGCTAAAAAAGTCGGATCTGACGATTATGGAATGAAAAGTTACGTTTTTGTCATTCTGAAAACAGGAACCAATACCACAACGGATAAAAAATACATCGACAGTTGTTTTACGGGACACATGAGCAACATGGGAAAATTGGTTGATGCAAATCAATTGGTTGTTGCCGGACCTTTTCAGAAGAACGATAAAACGTATCGTGGTTTGTTCATTTTGAATGTAACAACTACTGATGAAGCCAAGAAAATTTTGGCAACTGATCCGGCCGTAAATGCTGGATTGCTGGCTTATGAAGTTTACGGTTGGTATGGTTCAGCTGCTCTTTCTGAATATCTTGAAGCTTCTGAAAAGATCTGGAAGAAAAAGTTCTAACCCATGCTAAAAGGAATTCATCACGTCGCCATTATTTGCAGCGATATTGAAGTTTCAAAGAAATTTTACACGGAAATTCTAGGGTTGAAAATCATTCGAGCCGTTTACAGAAAAGAACGCGATTCCTGGAAAGTAGATCTGGCACTCAACGACAAGTATGTAATTGAACTCTTTTCATTTCCAAATTCCCCTGAGCGTGTTTCACAACCAGAAGCTTTAGGTTTACGACACATTGCTTTTAGTGTAGAAAATTTGGATGCTGTGGTACTTGAACTTCAATCCAAATCGATAAGCGTCGAACCTGTCCGAATTGATGAACACACAGGAAAACGTTTTACATTTATTCAGGATCCGGACCGCTTACCTATCGAACTTTACGACATTGTGTAGTAAACATTGATTCATGAAAATCATTCCCTTCATCTTATTTTCTTTGATTCTTGCTTCTTGTGGCTCCAACAATTCCGTTCACAATGAGAAGAATCA
>CAMLET010000010.1 GCA_946479125.1 uncultured Flavobacteriales bacterium | reverse complement strand
GGCTCAATACACTTTAGGTCGTCAGTACATGAACAAAGGTGAATTCAAAAAAGCCTTGAAAGAGTTAGAAGACGTAGATTTAGATGATACTTACAACTCGGTTTTAGTTGTTGGTTTACAAGGTGATTGTCAGTCTGAATTGAAAAAATACAAAGAAGCTTTAGATTTATATCAGGAAGCTGCTGAAATGGATGACAATGAGTTCACTACTCCAATGTTCTTGTTCAAAGCGGCAACAGTTGCTGAAGAATTGAAAGATTGGGCGAAAGCAAAAGAGAACTACGAGAAAATTAGAGATAACTACAAAATGTACTACGATCAACATCAGGTTGAAAAGTACCTTTCAAGAGTTTCAAACCGCAAATAATTTGGGAAGTGGCTACAAGCTTAAAAAACTTATCAGAATATAATGAACTTCCAAACGGTGCCGATTTTAGAATCGGCATTGTTGTTTCTGAATGGAATGGTCATATAACTTCTAAACTTTACGAAGGTGCTTTGGAAACTTTGTTGAAGTCAGGAGTGAAGGAAGAAAACATTACAGTTCATCAGGTGCCTGGTGCATTTGAATTGCCTTTAGGAGCGCAATGGTTGTTCGAAAAAAATAATGTTGAGGCAGTAATAGCAATTGGTGTGGTTATACAGGGCGAAACACGTCATTTCGATTTTGTTTGCTCCGGAACAACACAAGGAATTGTAGACGTAACATTGAAGTACAACCGTCCTGTTGGATTTTGTTTGTTGACAGACAACACAGAGCAGCAATCCATTGACAGGGCAGGAGGAAAACACGGAAATAAAGGCGTAGAAGCGGCGGTGACGGTGCTTCGCATGTTGGATTTACATAGAAATTAAATGGGAAAACCTGTACGGGCGTAACATTTTACGCCCCTACGGTTTCCTCATCTCTAAAATCACACTATTATGACATTAATCAAATCTATCTCAGGAATTCGCGGTACAATTGGTGGTGTACCAGCTGATAATTTAACTCCAATTGATGCAGTGCAATTTGCTGCAGCTTATGGAACATGGTTGAAATCGGTTTCGGCTACATCTCAATTGAAAGTAGTTGTTGGACGTGATGCCCGTTTGAGTGGTGAAATGATCTCTACTTTGGTTGTTCAAACCTTGGTTGGATTAGGAATTAATGTGGTAGATTTAGGTTTGTCGACTACACCGACGGTTGAAATGGCTGTTCCTTTTCACAAAGCGAATGGTGGAATTATCCTTACAGCTTCTCATAATCCAAAACAGTGGAATGCATTGAAGTTATTGAATTCCAAAGGTGAATTCATTTCAGGTGCCGAAGGTGAATTGTTACTGGATATCGCTTCAAAAGGTGCATTTACCTTTGCTGAAGTAGATGATTTGGGGAAAGTTTCCACAGATCCTGAAGCGATCAATCGTCATATTGAGGAAATTATTGCTTTGTCAGATGTTGATATTCCAGCAATCAAAGCTGCGAATTTCAAGGTTGTTGTTGATGCAGTGAATTCTACGGGTGGAATTTCTGTTCCGCAATTGTTGAGAAAGTTAGGTGTAGCAGATGTTATTGAAATGTACTGTGAGCCAACCGGACATTTTCCGCACAATCCAGAGCCTTTAAAAGAACATTTGACAGAACTTTCTGCTAAAGTTGTTTCTGAAAAAGCGCATTTAGGAATTACTGTTGATCCGGATGTTGATCGTTTGGCTTTGGTGAATGAAGACGGTTCTATGTTCGGCGAAGAATACACTTTGGTTGCTGTTTCTGAATACATTCTTTCTAAAAGAAAAGGAGCTACGGTTTCCAATTTGAGCTCAACTCGCGCTTTACGCGACATTACTGAGGAAGTGGGCTGCGCTTATCATGCTTCTGCGGTTGGTGAAGTGAATGTGGTGGTGAAAATGAAAGAAACCGATGCAGTAATTGGTGGTGAAGGAAATGGTGGAATCATCTATCCTGAGTTGCATTACGGTCGTGACTCTTTGGTTGGAATTGCTTTGTTCCTGTCGCATTTGGCGCACAAGAAAATGAGCATGACTGCCTTACGTGCTTCATATCCAAACTACGAAATGGCGAAGAAGAAAATTGATCTTTCTCCTGGAATTGACGTAGATGGAATCTTAGTGAAAATGGCTGCGAAATATGCTCATGAAGAAGTAGACACTGTTGACGGAGTGAAGATTTACATCGGCAAAGAGTGGGTTCATTTACGTAAGTCTAACACAGAGCCGATCATTCGTGTTTATACCGAAAGTAAAGATGCACAAGCTGCTTCAGATTTAGCTGATAGAATTATTTCAGAGATCAATTCTTTGATTTAGGAGGAGGAGTTTTTTTAGCAGTTGTTGCGGTTTTTCTAGCAGTTGACTTCTTAGGTGTGTTCTTTTCTTCATGATTTTCTTTTGCCTGGGAAAGAGAATGTGTGCTATGAACAGTTCCTTCTTTTTCCGACAACTCACTGAGCTTATGGTAATACTTCTGAACCACCAGCATTTCTTCTTCGGTCATACTTTCAATATCCACCAAACGATTACTGGATTCGGCATTTGAAGCTACCAATTCATTCAATTTTAGCTGTATGGCCAGTGAATCCTTGTTCTGCGATTTCTGAATGAGGAAAACCATTAAAAAGGTGATGATTGTTGTACCTGTATTAATTACCAGCTGCCATGTTTCTGAAAAACCAAATAACGGGCCACTCACTGCCCACAAAATAACGATTCCTAGTGCACTGATGAATGCGTAAGAACTTCCTACAGCTTTTGATGCTTTTGATGCAAAATTCTCAAAAAAACTTCCGTTCGATTTCTTTTTCTTCATGATTTCTATCGTTTAACTTCCAACTATTTCGCCTCCATTTACATGTATAACCTGCCCGGTAATATAACTGCTATCGGTAGACGCGAGAAAAACATAAGCAGGCGCAACTTCAGACGGCTGACCAGCTCTTTTCATTGGAGTGTCTCTCCCAAACTCTTTTAAATTGCTGAAACTGGCAACAATCAACGGTGTCCAAATAGGGCCGGGTGCCACCGCATTCACACGAATTCCTTTTTTTACCAGCATTTGCGAAAGTGACTTTGTGAAAGTGGAAACAGCACCTTTTGAACTGGAATAATCTAACAAATGGTTACTGCCCCGATTGGCTACAACTGATGAAGTGTTGATGATACAATCGCCTTTTGAAAGGTATGGAAGTACAGATTTTATAAGATAGAATAAGGGATAAACATTGGTTTCAAAAGTCTTTTTGAGATTCTTGATGCTCATTTTTATTGGATCCTGTTCGTCATAATGCACGCCAGCGTTGTTCACTAGAATATTGATACTTCCAAGTTCCTTAAGAACTGTTTTTAGAGCCTTTGTACAGAACTTCTCATCAGAAATATCTCCCTTAACCAAAACACATTTCCTCTGTTGTGATTCCACTAACTTCTTCGTCTCTTTTGCATCTTTCTCTTCAGAAAGATAAACGATCGCGATATCAGCTCCTTCAATAGCAAAATGAACAGCAACAGCTCTACCAATTCCGCTGTCACCACCAGTAATAATTGCCACCTTGTTCAGAAGCTTGTCACTTCCTTTGTAATTTTTCTGAATATATTCCGGATTAGGAATCATTTCAGATTCTTTGCCGGGTTTCTTTTGTTTTTGAGGCTTAAACGTTGAAGGCTTCATCTGTAAAACCGAATTAAATTTCTTGAAAGTGGGTTTTAATGAAAGTAAGCTATCTGAATTTTTTTCGCGTTTTACATTTTAGTAAAAAGCTTACATAATTCTTTGGTTTCATCTCGACTCCGCTCGATGACCTACATGTACGTCATCAATCGGAGTGAATCTTTTATGCAAGATGAAAAGGACACTTAACGGCTTGTACCAAGTGTGGTCAGAGTCAACTTTTTATAAAGGTTATCACTTCGAACTAAAGGTCATCGAGCGGAGCCGAGATGAACTTTTTTAACACTTACAGGTACTAGTTCCCGAAATCAAAAAAACAAACACATGAAACGCATTTTCCTTTTCTGGAGCCTATTGTTTTGCTTCGGAACCGCTTTTGCAGGCGACAAAGAAACCATCAAATCTGAATTGTCAGATGTAACCGTTTATTCGAGTGGAGCACAGATCTACAGGAAGTCGAACTTTAGCGCCAAACCTGGTATTACGGAGTTCATTATCGAAGGCGTTAGTCCGAACATCGATCCCAAAAGTTTGCAGGTAAAAGCAAGTGGTGCAGTTGTAATCATCGATTCCAAGTACAGCACTTACTATCCTGAACCAGTCAAAATCAAATTGGAAGGTCTTCCACTAAAAATTAGAAACGATATTCGATTTTTGAACGATTCCATTGAAAATGTTCAATTCGTTTTGAAGGAAATTCAGGATGAAATTGATGTGTTGAACACTTCTAAAACAATTCTTGCGAATAACGGCGCAATTCGTGGGCAAGGGAAGGTAAACGATTCCATTCAGTTGTTGAAGCAGGCAATGGATTACTATCAGGTGAAGATGAATGAGTTGAACAAGAAAATTCAGGCACTTCAAAAAAGAAAATCAGATCAAAATGCGAAATTGAGCAGAATGAACTCTCGCTTGGCTGATTTGGAAAACTATCAAAGCTCCAACGAACCAGTTCAACCTACAGGACCCATCCATAGAATCTCAATTACGGTTCAATCAAAAGAGTTAGTTGCAGGTAAATTCACTATTTCTTATTTGGTTAGTGGTGCAAGCTGGACGCCGAGTTATGACTTGAGAGCAGAGATTTTGACAGGAAAAGTGAATCTTACTTACAAGGCTTCTATTCAGCAAAATACAGGCGAAAACTGGGATAACGTTCGCTTGACACTTTCAACAAACAATCCATACCAAAATAAAACAAAACCCGAATTGCATCCGTGGTACATTGATTATTATACGATGTATTACAACGATGGCCGATTAAATGGAGTTTCAGCTTACGGCAACGCTCCAATGCAGGAGAAAGAAGCTTCCAACGCGCTAGAGGAAGCAGATTTCGCGCAAACAAGCATCGATTTCACTACAATGATTGATCGTGTAATTGCCGCAGAATACAAGATCGATCTTCCATACACAATAGAATCTGATAACGAAGCGCATTTGGTTTTGGTGAAAAATACTGACGTAAATGCAAATTACCGTTATTATACCGTTCCTAAAATAGATCCGGGAGTTTATCTGGTAGCTGAGATTTTGAAATTGGATGAATTGCAATTGGTTCCGGCAAAAGCCAATATTTTCTTCGATGGAACCTACATGGGGGAGACTTACTTAGATCCAACAACAATGAACGATACCTTGACATTGAGTTTAGGGAAAGATCCAAACATCTTCGCAAATCGAATTGTATTGAAGAAAGATATGAAGGATAAGATCATTGGAAACGACAGAGAACGTGTCATGAGCTACGAAATTTCCATCAAGAACCTGAAGAATAACGATATTGAATTGGTGATTGAAGATCAGATTCCAATGTCTACAAACGGTGAAATTGTAATTGAAGCTCTTGAAACCTCGAAAGCAGATTACGATAAAGGAACGGGTAAATTGAAATGGGTGGTAACACTGAAATCGAAAGAATCGAAGAAATTCATTTACTCGTTCAAAGTGAAGAACCCGAAAGATAAGGACTTGCAGTTCGCACTGTAATCACAGAAAGCCTCAATTGAAAGATTGGGGCTTTTTTGTGTAATTTCATGAAAACAATTAAAATGAGAATAACCATCACCATCACCATCACCATCACTTTCTGCTTATTGGTTTTTTGTCTGAATATTCATGCTCAATCGGATTCGATACCTAAGGCATATGTTCTGTTGAAGGAAAAGAGACATGCACGTATTAACTCAGAAGCTCTTGATAGTATTGATACGCAAGGCAAAACAGATAAAGCGATGCTGAAGAGTTTTAATCCGAAGAGAGGTAAAAACACCTATTATTATTTTGAAGCAACATTCAAAGGGCTTTCATTTGACGAAACAACGAAGACATTTCATGATATTCTTGTTCTTGAAGTGAATGAAGCGGGAGAAATAATAAAAGCTTATCAATATACGAAGGAATGGGCTGAACCACCTTGCCAATATGATGTTTTTAAATCGGTTAATCCAAAGGTGAAATTGAAGGATGGAATGAATATTCTGGATTTGAAATTAGTTCGAACTATGTTGAATTGGGAAGAGGAACCTTCTTTTGAACCACTTGATGAATCTGGAATTCTCCTTATGAATCCCGATTAGCATCATAACTGAAAAACAAATTTGCCCAAATGATCTTAGAGTAAGCGTATTTTAAAGGTCCGGTAAGAACTGTTAATGTAATGATGAAAGTGATTTCCCAAAATGTACTAACCCAGGGAAGAAACCAGGAGAAAACACACCAGCAGGTAACAAATTCTGCGACAGCAAGTGCGTAAGAAACGTACATCGCGCCATAGTAAAAGCCAACTTCCTTTTCATATTTCTGACCGCAATTAGAACAGCGCTCATGCAAATCACCCACTTTTCGCAGGTTGTAAGGATGTGCCTGGAAGAATTTTCCTTCCTGACAAACAGGACAAACGAAATGAAGAATACTGTATAGTTTACTGCCTTTTTTCATCGTTAAAAAGATGTCGCAAAAGTACAGAATTTAAAGGCTGATTTTTCCTCGTAAATTCCAATCAAAAATAAATTTCAAAAAAAAGTGAAACCTTTTTAAAGCTTGTGCGTTTCAGAGAATAACGGATCAATTATTAACATCTACAGGTTAAGGGAAGAGGGCTTTTTGCAAACGCAGAAGGCCTTTTTCTTTTGTTGGCATTTCAACCTTAAAAGTATTCTTTGTAATAAGAATAAAAGTTAATGTGTAAATTCATTGCAAACTATTGCAATATGAAAAAACTCCTTATTTTCTCATTGACTTTCTTTGCCCTAAATCAAGCTTCGGCACAAACCTTTAAAATCGTTTCTTCCTCTTCAAAGGAAATGATTGTTGAGGTTGAATTTCAAAACCAAAATTGGCAATCAAAAGACCTGAACGGCGAGCAATACCTCGATTTTTCGAGTTTAAAAGCTCCGTTAACAAGTGAAAAAGGTTCTCCCGCAGTTCCAATGTACCATACAACAATTCAACTTCCTGCCAAAGGAAATCCAACGGTTGAAGTGGTAAGTGACGAATATGTAGATTACCTTTTTAGTAAAGTCCTTCCTTCAAAAGGGAATTTAAAGCGAAATACCGATCCTTCGAGTGTTCCATATTCCTTTGGAGCAGTTTATCAGTCGAACGAATTTTATCCGGGAACGTTAGGTAAATTAGAAGATCCGTTTTTATGGCGTTCAGCAAGAGGAATTGTTTTATCTGTTTCTCCGTTCCAATTCAATCCGTCAACTTCAACGGTTCAGTACCACAAAAAAATGACGTTCAGAATTCGTTACAACGAAAGCTCTGCCGGAATCAACGAATTGAATGAGACGACTGTAGATCCTGTAATGCAGAAAATTCAACAGCGTACTTTTATCAATGGTTCTGCAGAAAAGTATTCAATTTTAGAAGAAACAGGTGATATGTTGGTGATTACAACTGATGCACTAACTGACGAAATTCAACCATTAGTAAATTGGAAGAATCAGAAAGGAATTAAAACTACTGTCGTTACAACTGCTACAACAGGAACAACAGATGTAGAGATAAAAGCATATCTGACTACTGCTTTCCAGGCAAATCCAAATTTGGTTTATGTATTGTTTGTTGGTGATCACGCTGATGTTCCTTCTCATACGTACGGAGATTCCGGTGGAGAAGAATTGTGGTCGGATAGCTATTACGGACAACTTTCAGGTGGAGCAACAGACTTTTACCCAGAGTTATTCATTGGACGTTTCTCAGGTTCTGCTGCTCAAATTATAACTCAGGTTGACAGAACGTTAGAGTATGAGAAAAATCCAGCTGCTGGAGACTGGATGGAAAAGGCAATTGGACTTGGTTCCGACGAAGGTGACGGAATTGGTGATGACAATGAGCCAGACTGGCAGCATTTAAGAAATATCCGTACAGTTTTGATGAATTACGGTTATTCCACGGTTTCAGAATTCTACGATGGTAATCATGGTGGAGCGGATGCTTCTGGTGATCCAAGTTCGTCAATTATTCTTCCGGTTGTAAATGCTGGAGTTGGTTTGTTTAACTACACTGGTCACGGAGCACAAAACGTTTGTGTTACAGGGAACTTTAGTTCAACTAACGTAAATCAGGCAATAAACAACGGGTTTTATCCTTTCGTAATTTCTGTTGCTTGTAATAACGGAACATTTACATCAGGAACGTGTATTTCTGAAGCTTGGATGTCGTCTACAAATAACAATGCACCAGCAGGAGCAATTGCTGCGGCAGGTTCTTCTATTTTAATGAACTGGGCTGAACCAATGCAAACGCAAGACGAAATGGCGGAGATCATTGCTGAAAACTATCCTTCTAACAAGAAAGAATCGCTTGGTGGATTATTTTACAACAGCCAATGTTCTATGCTGGAGAACTATCCTGGTTCTGGCGGAAAAGAAGTAATGCAAACTTGGGTTTTGTTTGGAGATCCATCTGCAGTATTCAGAAACAAACAAACAATGCCAATTGTTATTTCTCATACGCAAAATGTGAGCAACGGAGCAACTTCAATTGTTGTGAATTGTGATGTTGAAGATTGTATGGTAGCAATTTCACAAAACAATATTCTTTTGGGAACTGCGATGTCGAATGGTGGAAGTGCAACGGTTAATTTCCCTGCTTTGGTAACAAACGATCCGATTTTGGTAACAGTTACGAAGCAAAATCACATTTCTTATCAGGATGCTGTTCAAGTTGGAAATGGTCCGGTTGGATTGAATGAAAACCTTGACTTGTTCACGGTTTACCCAGTTCCTACAACTGATAACTTAACGGTTCAAACAAATTCAAGCTCATTAGAAACAATTGAGTTGATTGACATGAACGGAGTTACAGTTGCAACTATTAAAGCAGCTGACAACGGAACTACAACAATTTCTGTTTCACATCTTTCGGCTGGAAATTACGTAATGAAACTTTCCGGAAGTGGAATAACTTCAAGAAAATTGGTGCAAATAATCAAGTAAACACTACTAAATATATTGGTTGTTGAAAGTCGCTTCGGTAATTATCGGAGCGACTTTTTTCTTTTGAATACGAGTTTTACATTCCAACATTCCGATAGCCATCGAGCAGATTGACAAAAGCCAAATTTAAAGTCTATTGTCTTTCGTCTTCAGTCTATAGTCTTTTTATCTTTGTCCCATGAAAGTCGACGTTTTAGTTATTGGTGCAGGTGCTGCCGGATGTTTTGCAGCAATTCAGGCTCGTGCAAAAAATCCCAATGCTAAAATCTGCATTCTGGAGAAATCGAACAAAGCATTGGCGAAAGTTAGAATTTCTGGTGGTGGACGTTGTAATGTTACCAATGTACTTTCCAATCCTGGTGAACTTTCGAAGAATTATCCGCGTGGAGAACGATTTCTAAAGAAAGCATTTCATACGTTTTCAAGTAATCACATGAAGGCCTGGTTGGAGGAAAGAGGAGTTCCGCTTCGTTTGTATCCGGACGGTTGTTATTTCCCAGAATCCAATTCTTCGGAGACCATCATTCAGTTGTTTCAAAAAGAACTTTCAAATGGTGATATTCCTATTCATTTTCATCAAGGTGTTTCCAGGATTGAGAAGACGGGAGAAAACTTTGTTGTTACAACGCAAGATCAGACTTGGGAAACAGCGAATGTGATTTGCACTACCGGCGGATATCCGAAACGAACTGGATTCAGTTATTTAGAAGATTTCGGAGTAGAAATTATCGAACCAGTTCCATCATTATTTACTTTCAATTTACAAGATAGTTCAATTGTTGAATTGATGGGAATTGTAAAAGAAGAGGCGATTGCTCGCTTGAAAGGTGAAAAATGGACTGGTGATGGACCTTTGCTCGTCACACATTGGGGATTGAGCGGCCCGGCAATCCTGAAATGTTCTGCTTTTGGAGCTCGAATTTTGCACGATTCAGGCTACGATTATGAGTTTTCGGTAAACTGGACAGGAGGTTTGAAGCAAAACGATGTTCTTGAAGTTCTAAATGAACAATTGCAATCTGCAAAACAGATAGGAAATACGCCTCAGTTTGAACTGAAATCGAGACTTTGGAACTACCTTTTGGGAAAAGCCGGAATCAAATCAGAAGCAACATGGAAATCGTTGAATGCGAAGAACATGAATAAACTTACCGAAGAATTGATTAACTGCAGTTTTCATATGAAAGGAAAAACTACATTTAAAGAAGAGTTTGTTACTGCCGGCGGAGTGGATTTGAACTTTGTGGATGTGAATACAATGGAGCACAAACAAATTTCAGGTCTGTTTTTTGCTGGTGAAGTATTGGATATTGACGGAATTACAGGTGGATTCAATTTTCAGTCGGCCTGGACAACAGCATTTATTGCCGGAAATTCTATCAAAATAAATTAGAAATCATGAAAACGAAATTGATAATAGCTTTAGTTTTCGCGTTTGGAATACTTCAATCGTGCAAAACACCAAAAGATACGCCAATGGCTGATGACAGCGTTCCTATGGAGGATGTTTCAGTTGGTCAGGAAATGGAACGTTATTTAGGAACTGTTCATCTGGATGAAAAATGTGGAATTACGATACATGTTATTCAGGGAGATGTGATCAAATACTTTTCACCAGCGAATTTGGAAGAAAAATACCAGGTGGAAGGAATGAAAATCCGTTTCAATTCGGTAACAACCGGTACCAAAATGGAAGGCGATTGTTCCATTTATGAGATCATAACGATTTCTGAAATTTCAGCAGTGAGATAAATTTATGATTGGAATCTGGACGGGAACATACAAAATGGGAGAAGGAAAACTCCCGCAAGATGTTCAAGGGAGAATTACAAAGTTCCAACTTGAAATAACTGAATTTGATGGAAAACGATTTTCAGGATTTGTCGAAGACGATTTGGAAACAGGCGGAACAAAGGGGCGTGGAACCGTTTCTGGTGAAGTTAAAGATGGAAAAGTGAATTTCATTAAGCAGATGCCGGTATCTACCGTTCTTGTGAAAGGTGAGGGCAGAATAGAAGAAAATAAACCACATCGTAAAATCTATTACTCAGGAATTCTAAAAGAAAATTCGATTTCCGGATCCTGGAAATTCAAGTTCGGAATTGGAAAAGTGAATGGCCGATTGGCATTGTTTCCAGCTTCGAAAGGAAGGTGGGAGATGAGGAAATTGTAAAGACGTGCATCTTACGCCGCGGCGGACTCGATGACCAATCATCTCTAAAGTTTCTTCATCAGGTATTCGTAAAGTGCAATCATCGCCTCAATATCGTTTTTATAAACCTTTTCGTCCGGTGTATGTACATTGTCTTCCGGAGCACCAATGAAACACCAATCTATCGGTAAACTTGCTTTTTGAAGAACAGATCCGTCACTTCCGCCAGCGGATTCTACTTCTAGTTGAAATTGAACGCCACTTTCTTTTGCAAGAGCAATGATTTTATCCAAATAACTCTTGCGAGGTAACATGCTGTCGCGCATGGAAATAGCTACTCCGCCGCCATGTGTTACGTGAGAGGTTACCCAAGTGATGTCGCTGATCAGGGCCTGTTGAACTCCATAGTTTTCAAACAGGTATTTCGCAATAAATCCAACGGAATTCCCGCCGTGTTCTTCATAGGTTCCAAATACAATTGCGCCGTTTTCCAGTGTTTCGGCAACTTTTAGTGCATTGAAAACACCAAGTCTGTTATCCAAATATTTTGATTGAACATATTCGTTCGTTTCTCTGAAATTGGGAGCAAATGACATCAGTGTTCCGGGAGTGATTTTGGAAGTAGAAACATAATGCGGAAGTATGTCGCCATGTTCTGTTTCAATCATCATTACTTCTGCTTCAACTTCTTTGTCGCCATCCATTCCAACCAATTGCGTTCCATCAATATTTCGCGGACCACCAACTCGAATCAAGTCGTTGGTATAGCCGATGGAATAACCAATAGTATCTGTGTGGGCGTAGATTGCCGTGGTTGGTTTTCCAAAGATCAATACAACATTATCCTGCAGCCATGGATGATTAAGAACCGTTGGTTGGGTCTTCCATGAAGATGAATTCTCTGCAACATAATCAAGAATAAAAGCTTTGATTCTACTTTCATCGCTTGCTACACCTTGAATTTCGGTTAATTGTTCTAGTAATTGATAATTCATTTTCTGGAATATTGTTGTTCTAATTGAGTTCTTATTTCATCATTCGATTCAGGAATCGAAACGGTCATCGTTGTAATATTGTCTACAGTTTGTTCTATAATGTTGCAATTTCCCGCTTTCAACAACTTCATTACGTTATTATATGCAGCATAATCGAATTGAATTTCGAGTAAAACACGGTCTTCATCTTCAACTATTGTTGCGTTATCAAGTGCTTCTTTGGCTGAAGTTCTGTAAGCATTGATCAATCCTCCAACACCTAGATTTGTTCCGCCATAATAGCGAACAATTGCAATAAGAATGTTGGTGAGATCGAAGGATTGTATCTGTCCTAAGATTGGTGGACCGGCAGAATTTGAAGGTTCACCATCATCGCTTGAACGGTAAAGTTTCTTTTCACTTCCCAGTCGAAACGCTGTACAAACGTGAACAGCTTGTGGGTTTTCTCTACGTAATCGGGAAATGTGTTGTTTTACTTCGTCTTCTGTAGAGCAGGGGATAGCATATGCAATAAACTTTGATCCCTTTTCTTTATAGAATCCTTCGCTTATTGCTGAAATTGTGAGGTATTTACTGCTCGAACCGCTCATTGAACCCCAAAGTTACAAATACTGAATTGATGCACGATTTTGAAAGCGAGTTAATTGTTTGATTGTTGTTTTGTCGGTTAAAATGAGACGTTCGTCGTAAATTATTTTTGTTTAATCGAAAAATAATTTCACTTTTTTTTGTTTTTCTTATTCTGTCTCAGTAACTTACATCGACACGTTAACACCTACACTATGAAAACACACACACACTTTACTCAACGTGCCATACATTATTTTTTAGTTTTTACATTATTTCTTACAGTTTCAATCTTAATCAACTCTTGTAAAAAGTTCGACTTCGAAGACAGAACTACAGATTCGAATATTGAAAATGAAAAATGTGGCAACAACAATTCTGGAAGCACAACAACTTTACCGACGATTATTCCCTGTGGAACGATGTCTAACGGAAATCTGATAGCGGGACAAAACATTGATATTGGTTCCGTTTCTATTTACAATACTGCAGATAGTTTGTTTATTGATTTGTCGACAACTGGAAACTGGTGGATTCAATCTGCAAATGTGTATGTTGGCTTGTTGGCAAATATGCCTCAAACACCGAACGGTAATCCCAAGGTAGGTCAGTTTCCTTATCAAAAGTCATTGAATCAGAAAAAGAAAGTACTTCGTTTTGGAATTCCTTTAGCTGGTTTGCCTTCCTGTTTCGTTGTAGCGGTTCATGCTGAGGCAAGAAAAGTGATAAATGGTCAGCTGGTGCAAAGTGAAACGGCATGGGGTCAAGGTTTGGCTTTGCCTGGTCCAAATTGGGCGATGGCTGCGAATTATTGTCTGCAAACCTGTGTGAGTTGTGAGTACAGTACGATTGCAACAACTTTAGTGGCAGAAGAAAAGCAGATTTGCGGTCAAATATTAATGACAAATGATTCAGATAGCTTATTTGTGACTTATAATATGTTTGCTGGCTGGAGTTTACGTAAAATACACTTTTATGCAGGTACCTACAATTCTATGCCTGTAGACGGCTCAGGAAATCCGAATGTAAATGCCTTTCCGAAAGTGCGGGTTTATAATAATCCGATATCAGGATCAGTGACCTTTGGTTATTCTTTGAATAATCTCCCTTCAAATTACATTGTTGCAGTTCATGCAGAAACGCAACGAACAATAAGTGGAGGAACATTGATTGAATCTGCCTGGGGAGTTGGTGACGAGTTTATAGGAATATCTTCCTGGGGATGGACGGTTCCGTATACAACTCAGGTTTGTAATTGAAACATTTAAATCCATATAGTTAGTAGCAGCGCAAAAAGAGTACAGTAAATTAAAGAAGCTATAGTAGCATCAGTAGTAATGGTTAGGTAAGAAAAATGCCCCTGAAACGTAAGTCTCAAGGGCATTTTTGAATGGTATTTATTTAATTCTTATTGGATAGTCAATTTCTTTTCCAAATCCTCCAAATAAGCTCTGAATTGTTTATCTGTTTCAGAAAGATTCATAACCGTTCTACATGCGTGTAGTACTGTTGCGTGATCTTTTCCTCCACAATGAGCTCCAATGCTTGCCAAAGATGATTTTGTCATTTTCTTTGAGAAGTACATTGAAATTTGACGAGCCTGAACTACTTCACGTTTACGTGTTTTTGATTTCAACATTTCAATTGGAAGATCGAAATAATCACAAACCACTTTTTGGATATAGTCAATAGAAACTTCACGTGCAGTGTTTTTCACAAACTTATCAATCATTTGTTTTGCAAGGTCAAGCGTAATAGCCTTCTTGTTTAACGATGCCTGAGCGAGTAGGGAAGTCATTGCGCCTTCCATTTCACGGATATTTGTGTTGATGCTGTAAGCAAGGTATTCTACAACTTCATTTGGAAGTTCGATTCCGCTACCGTACATTTTCTTCTCCATGATAGCGATACGTGTCTCTAAGTCTGGTGTCGACAAATCTGCGGACAATCCCCACTTGAAGCGAGACAATAAGCGTTGCTCCATTCCTTGCATTTCTACTGGCGGTTTATCCGATGTTAGGATAATTTGTTTGCCATTTTGGTGCAAGTGATTGAAGATATGGAAGAATACATCTTGTGTTTTCTCTTTTCCTGAGAAGAATTGAACATCATCAATGATCAACACGTCAATCATTTGATAGAAGTGGATGAAATCGTTTGTTGTACTGTTACGAACAGCATCAATAAACTGATGAGCAAATTTCTCTGAACTAACGTATAAAACTGTTTTGTTCGGGAATTGATTTTTAACCCCAATTCCAATGGCGTGAGCAAGGTGAGTTTTCCCTAATCCAACACCACCGTATATTAACAAAGGATTAAATGCAGTTCCTCCTGGCTTGTTAGCCACAGCATAACCTGCAGATCTTGCCAAACGGTTGCAGTCTCCTTCAACAAAATTCTCGAAAGAATAAGAAGGATTCAGATTAGAATCAACATTAACCTTACGCAATCCAGGAATAATGAATGGGTTCTTAATTGGATTCTCAGAGATATCAATTGGCATGTTCACCGGAGCATTCTTCACAGCTTTCTTGTTCGAAGCCGGAAGCTTTACAGTGTAAGGATTTGAGTTGTTCGGAGAATTTTCCATAACAATGCTGTATTCCAACTGTCCTTCAGTTCCTAATTCTTTCTTAATTACTTTCTTCAATAAAGTGATATAGTGTTCTTCTAACCACTCGTAAAAGAAGTGAGAAGGAACTTGTATCGTAAGAACACTTTCTTCAAGTTTTGTTGGAATGATTGGTTCGAACCAAGTCTTATAAGCTTGAAGAGGTAAATTGTCCTTAATTACTTTAAGACAAGAATTCCATATTGCGTCATGGTTGGCACTCATCGGGGTAGACAGTTTTTTAAAAGTTTTTATTGTAAAAGTTGCTTTATTCTAGCGGGAAACCAGTAGTAATTGAGGCTCCCATTTGATAAGGACAAATATTTACATAAAAAAGTGAAAAAAAAAGTTGGATAAGGGTTGATTATTAAAAAAGTTTTACTGGGGTTGAAGTAATTCTTTAACTCTATGGAACTTTAATGCCAGAATTTAATTAATCGTCGATGAATTGATTATTAATTTAGATAAATGTTAAGAATTTAAAGTTTAATTAATCACCGTGGTAAGCATAAAAATAAGTTGTTTTTTTGTAAAACATTTACACTTTTCAACAAAAAATAACACGAATTTTAAGCTTCAAATTTATTAATGGAAAATAAAACATTTCAACATACTGTTTCACTGCGCGTTCGATACGGAGAAACGGACCAAATGGGTTACTGTTATTATGGAAATTATGCATCGTATTTTGAAGTTGGGCGTGTGGAAACTTTGAGAAAACTGGGTCATTCGTATAAGGAATTAGAGGATTCGGGTGTAATGTTGCCGGTAAGTCACTTTGAAATTGATTATTTGAAGCCCGCATATTATGATGATGAGCTTTTTGTTACTACCTTAATAAAGGAACTGAAAGGAACGCGTCTTTTCTTCGAGTATGAAATCCATAACGCAAAGGAGGATTTGATCTGTAAAGGAAAGACTACCCTGGTTTTTGTGAATAAGGAAAATATGAGACCAATTGCTCCACCAGCAAGTTTTGTGGAGTTGTTTGGTTAATATGTGGTAAGGATTAATCTTAAGAATATGGAATCAAATCATTTTATACATACGTTTTTTACCAAGCACGAATTAGATGCTTTGGTGGATAAAAGAGCTGGTGAAACGAAGCTGGGAGAAAAAGTGACACTTTATTCTTCAAGCGATGAGAGTTGGAAGAACTGTAAATTCCATGTGCTTGGTGTTATGGAAAGTATTGGTCCACGCCTAAATAAAGGTTTGGGGGGTGCTGAAAAAGGTTTTCCGCCATTTATAAGTCGTTTTGTGAATGTGCAAAGCAACGAGTTCTTAACGGGTGAATCCGTTTGTTTGCACGGAACCATTCATTTGGAAGCTCCGATTGAGTTTATTTCATCTGTGCATATTGAAGAATTGGATGATATCATTTCTGATTGGACGGAAAAGGTAGTGAATGCGGGCGGAATTCCTATTCTGATTGGTGGTGGACATAACAATGCGCTTGGATTGATCAATGGTGTTTCAAAAGCACTTGACAAACCAATTTCGGTTGTAAATCTTGATCCGCACGCTGATATTCGTACAACGGAAGAACGTCACTCTGGAAATTCATTTTCAACAGCATTTGAATCGGGAACTATGAATCAATATTATGTTCTTGGTTTGCATCAGTCGTATAACAATCAGTTTATTATTGATCAGTTGAAGAACATGAACGCTCAGGTTTCCTGGTTTGAGAATTGGATAGATGATGCTTCTCAATTTGCTTCTGATATTAAAACAACGTTCGAAAGTGTAAAGTCCTTGTCTTTCGGTTTAGAGCTTGACATGGATT
>CAMLET010000009.1 GCA_946479125.1 uncultured Flavobacteriales bacterium | reverse complement strand
AAATATTACCAACGGCGGAAGTACACCAGTTTATCAATGGAAATTGAACGGAACGAATGTTGGAACAAATAGTTCAATTTATTCGAACAACACGCTTGTAACTGGCGATGCTGTAACATGTGAGTTAATCAGTAATGCACCATGTATTACCACCACAACCTTTTTGAGTAACAGTATTTCGAAAACAGTTAACTCTAGTGTAACACCATCGATTACAATTACAAGTAATCCGACGATGCCGGTTTGTGAGCACCAAAGTGTTACGTTCACTGCAACAATAACGAATGGTGGATCGAATCCAAGCTACCAATGGAAGAAGAATGGTCAGAACTACGGAACTGGTGGGAATACCTATTCAACCTCACTTTGGAATAATGGTGATGTGTTTACTTGTGTTCTAACGAGCAATGCTGCTTGTGCTACATCAGCAACGGTTACAAGTAACGCCATTACTACTCAGGAAGTGACGATCGACGTAACAACATCTGTTTCCGGAAGTACAATTACGGCAAATCAAGCCGGAGCTACGTATCAGTGGTACGATTGTACGTTCCAAACGCCGATCAATGGAGCCACTCAGCAGTCGTATACAGTAACCGAAACTGGATTGTATGCGGTAGAAATTACGCTGGGTTCTTGTACAGATGAATCAGGTTGTGAGTTGGTTGAGTTCGGTGGAATTAACGATTTGTCGAGTGCGGGTATTCTGTTATATCCAAACCCAACTTCAGACAATTTTACATTGGAACTTCCTTCAAACGCTCGAATGGAAATGAAACTTTATGATGTTTCCGGAAGAATAGTGCAGGAAGGAATTCTGGATGGTATGGTACATCAAATTGATGTTCATCAGTTGGCTACCGGAAGTTATCAGATTGTACTGACTGATGGGAATAACCATTACGTTGGAAAAGTGATTGTCAACAGACAATAGAAATTAAGCATAAATAATAAGGGAATCTGCAGATGTAGATTCCCTTTTTTGTTCAAGTTATTCTGTGTAATTTTTGTTTTAATAATACGTAATCACACGCTTTTCAATATATTTCTTCTTTTTGGATTGATAAGAGCTTTTCCTTACCGTCCAGTTGTTTTTTGAATCGTAAGTATATGAAGCGGTGGAAGTTTCTTTTTTCAAAGTAAACCCAAGCGACTGGAAATCCTGGAACTCAATATAGAACTCGCTATTTGTTGATTTTCCAGATGATATTTCTTTAATAGCATCACCTTTTTCATTCAACGTTAATTTCTTAGAATATGATCCTTCTTTAGCTTCGTAAAGTGATGAAATCAATCTATTGTTTTCGTTGTACTTGAAAATGCCTGTAGTTACCTTTTCTCCATTTTTTAAAATGATCTGCTTGATGTTGTTGCCGTTCTCGTCGTAATAGTATTCACGTGTGAAAGTTATGTCATCATTGGTTAAGGTAGCTTTTACCAACAAGCCATCTGTAGTGTAAGTGTAGATGATAACTTTCTTGTCACCATTATCTTTCCGCTCAATTAATTCTTTGGTCTTTTGTCCCTGATTATTGTATTTGTAAGTGTGTAAAATAATATAAGTAGTGTCGTTTACAGATTCTTTTATCACATCACCATGATCGTTATAGATTTTCAGGTACGAAACCCATTTTTTGGTTTCAGTGGCGTAGAATTTCGAAAGAGATGATAGTAATTCTCCATTTTTGCTGAAAGAAAGATGCGCAGTGTACGTCGGAATTTCTGATTCACTTTCATCATTGCTTATAGTCGAAGCAGTTATTTCAACTGTCTTCACAGTGGACTTTAGATTCATTTGCTCTAAAACTGTTTTATCCTTGTTTTTTTCAGCAGAGCAAGAAAATAATACGGAAGAGATTAAGCCGACAAGGAAGACCGGTTGTTTCATGTTGTTTTACTTAATATTCAGATCCAACAATTTCTCCCCTTCAATAAATCCTTCCAAATGATCACCAATAGCTACCGGACCAACTCCTGCAGGAGTTCCTGTGAAGATAAGATCGCCGGTTTTAAGGGTAATGTACTGAGAAACGAACGCGACAATCTGATTGAAGTTGAAAATGCAATCTTTTGTATTTCCTTCCTGAACAGTATTTCCGTTTTTCTTTAATTCGAAGTTGATGTTTCCTGCGTCAAAAAGATTTAAAGCAAGAAAACGTTGTCCCATGGGCGCGCTGTTATCGAATGCTTTCGCTTTTTCCCAAGGAAGTGATTTCTGTTTTTGTTCTTCCTGAATATCACGAGCAGTAAAGTCTATTCCCAGGCCAATTTCATCGAAGTACTCCGAGGCAAAATCCACAGGAATATGCTTTCCAACTTTTTTGATCTTCAAAACCAACTCGCATTCATAATGAATGCTTGATGAAAAATCAGGAATGTAGAAATCTGAACCAGCCTGCAATAAAGCAGTATCTGGTTTCATGAAGAACACAGGTTCAGTTGGAACAGCATTATTCAATTCTTTCGCGTGGTCAGCGTAATTTCTTCCAATACAAATGATTTTCATACTTTAATTTTTTATTCAAAAAGATCAAAAGATCAAAAGATCAAAAGATTAGTTTAAACAACTTTGAACTCTTTGAACTCTTTGAACTCTTTGAACTCTTTGAACTCTTTGAACTCTTTGAACTCTTTGAATTCTTTGAACGATTGAATTATTTCTTGAACTTATTCTGCAATGCTTTCAGCTTATCTTCTATGCTCAAATCAGATTCTGATTCTTGCTTCGGTTTTGGTTTATGCTGCTGTTGCGTTTGCTGTGGTTCATTCGCTTTGCGTTTTGCCTTCAGGCGCTCCATTTCTTCTTTCAACAACATTTTAGTGTAAAGCGGGAAATCGGCATTCAACATCCAGCCAAAATAACCTGGTTCTTCTTTAGCGATTTGCTCAATGGTTTTTCCCTTTTGTTTTCCAAAGTTGTAGCACAATTCGCCTTTCTCGTTTCTAGCCAATCGACCGGCAAAATCGGCCCATTCGTTTGTTCCCATTCGGGTGAAATCTGCCAGCTCCTTCGCACTTGTAGGAAGATCAGCATAGCGTTCCAATTGCGCTTTAAACACGTCCAGCGTTACTTTTGTATCCACCAAAGCATCGTGAGCGTTTTCAATTTTTTTATTGCAATAGAATTGGTAAGCTGCAGCCAATGTGCGTTGTTCCATCTTGTGGAAAATGTTCTGAACATCGATACAAGCTCTGTTTTTCAATGAAAAGGAATGCTCAGCGCGTAAAAAAGCTTCAGCCAAAACAGGAATATCGAATTTATTGGAATTGTAACCAGCTAAATCAGCATCACCAATAAAAGCAGCCAATTCGTCTGCTATTTCAGCAAATGTCTTCGCATCCTTCACGTCTGCATCATAAAGTCCATGAATCTCAGAACTCTCGTTTGGGATCGGCATTTCGGGATTGACAAATGCTTTGAAATCTTCCTCAGTTCCATCAGGATTGGTTTTTACCATCCCAATTTGAATAATGCGATCTTTTGTAATGTCTAATCCTGTTGTTTCAAGATCTAACATCACTAACGGGCGTTCTAGTGCTAGCTTCATTTTACGTTTTATGCCTTATAAAAATAGCACATTGAAACTATTATTCAGTTCTTAATTCAACAAACTGGAACGGAATGTATTTCGACTCGTCTTGATTGTCACCTGAATAAGCTGGACCTGAAACGGTTGCGCCATCGATTACAATTTTAACTTTCGAAGATTTTTTGAAATGATCGCTCAGTAATTTCTGCATGTTTTTAGCACGAAGTTGAGCCAATTCCGTATTGTCTTTGAATCGTCCTGTTGGAACATAGGATGCAGATGATTGGATATGAATAGTTATTGCTTTTCTTCCATCCGCCAATTGCCCATCGATTGCGGCAACAAATGCAGCCAGCTCTTTCGTATTCAAATCAAGCTTGTTCTTATTGTATTCGAAATTATGCTTGAAGTTCACATTGACATACAGAACAGGAAGCGTATCTCCATCAAGTGTATCAATCACAGGAGTGGTGTCTTTCGGCTCAATTATGATCCATTTTTCAATGTCGATAACGAAGTCTTTTGTGATCTCTTCGAAGTCTTTAGAACAATCAGGTGTTACTTTCACACGGTGAAACTCCTCCGACCCATCTTTTTTCGCCAATACCAATTCATATTCATTACAAGGTTGCAAAGAGTTCGCGTAATAACCTGTTCTTGTATTCGGGTAAGTATTTACATCATATAGATCCGATTCACAATCAATACAGTCAAGCATCAAAACCAAATCGTCAGGAATTGGCTCTTTTGTTGTTGTCGTTATGTTTCCTTTGATGTAATGACCATATTTTTTGTTCAGGTAATCGTTGTTTACTTCGTAAATGTCTTTTTCACCTTTGGTATCGGGACGAATAGAAGTGAGGTAACCTTTTCTTCCATCGATGGTTTCTGTATAAAACAGATCGTCGTCGTAGGAGTTTACAGGGAAACCTAAGTTTACCGGATCAGACCATTCGTTATTTCCATGGATCACCGCTACAAAAATGTCGAATCCACCAACGCTGTTTGGACCATTGCCGGCAAAGTAAAGCGTTTTGTTGTCGATAGACATAAAAGGTGATTCTTCGTCGTTTGCAGAGTTAATTGTTGGACCCAAATTTACAGGTTCACTCCAGGTGTTATCAGGAAGAAGAACTACACGGTAAATATCGCGTCCACCGTAACCACCATCGCGGTTAGAGGAAAAGTACATGTTTCTTCCATCTGGAGTAACATAACAATGGGTTTCCCATGCTTCTTTGTTGTTTACTTTTTCGTTGACAAGATGATTGATCTTGCTAAAACGATAGATATTGAATTCGGAGTAGAAGAGGTCGCCGTTTCCAACGATATCCTGATAGATGTATATTTTTCGTTCACTTGGACTCACTGATACCGAAGCTTCATTCTGATCTTCGAGGCAGAAATTTAAACGTTCCGGAGTACTCCAATTTCCCTGCTCATCTTTATAACAAACATAAATGTCTTCGGGGAAAAAGTCGGATTGCGGGTCGCGATCGATCTCTTTTTCTGAGCCTGTCCACTGTCTACGGGATGTAAAGTAGAGTGAATTTCCGTCCAAAGAAATAACAGGCGAGTACTCAGGTGCGGCAGTATTTACAACGCTTCCAATATTTACAATATCAACGTTTCGTTTCTTTACTTCAATTAATCGCTGTGATTGTTCAAGCTGTGATATTGCTGTTTCTGCTTCCAGGTGAAGTGTTGTTTTTTCCTGAGCAGAGACTAAAAATTGATTGTAGTAAGTAAGGGCTTCTGCTATATTTCCAATTCGGTGATAAGATTTTGCAAGGAAATAATAAAGATCGTATGGAGCGCCTTTTTCTTTTAGACTTACCGCGTCATAATTTTTTGTGACTGCTGATTTTGCTTTGTCCAGATATGGAATGGCATCAGCATACAAATGTTTGCTTTCGCATAAAATAAACCCTTTTCGGTAATTCAGATTAAGGTTTTCCGGGTCGGACTGCAGTTGTTTGTCGACTATTCTTTCTGCTGCCGCATAATATCCTTCTGCGAGTAAACCAGAGGCTGCGAGATGTCTTTTTTCAGGCGAATAATTGTTTAAGATGTCGTTCCATTCTTGTTCTGAGTATTGTGCAAAACTCATTAGGGTAGAAAGCAAGAAGCAGCAAGTCAGTAGTGTTTGACGCATGTATGTACAATTGATATGCTAAATATAGCCGAATATCGATAAGTTGGTTCATTTGCAGGCAGTTAATTATCAGAATTGTTGTGCGAATATTCACAGGATAGGGATTGAATGGTTGGTTTTGTAGTGGCCGGTCGCGACCTGCCACTACAAACGACAAAAAAAGGCTGTCATAATTGACAGCCTTTTCAATATAATTCGTTGAAATTATTTCACAACAATGAATTCAGTTCTACGATTCAACTGGTGAGCTTTTTCTTTCTCATCCCATGTTGCCATAGCGTCGATCTCAGCTTGAGAAACGTTCGGTTTCGTCTCACCATATCCTTTTCCTTTGATACGATTAGCAGAAATTCCTTTCGAAATAATGTATGCTGCTGAAGCTTTTGCACGTTTGTCAGATAAGCTTAAGTTGTATTCGTCTTTACCTCTGCTATCTGTATGTGAACCAAGCTCAATTTTCAAGTTTGGATTTTGCTTCATTACTTTCACGATCTTATCCAACTCAATAGCAGCATCCGGACGGATATTCCACTTGTTGTAGTCGAAATAAATTGGTTTCAAATTCAATAGATCACCAAGGTCATCACCGATATTAACAGACGCCAATACTGGATCGATCAACTCATCAATATTGATTTCATTTTTAGATCCAAGTGGAATCTTCACATCGTAAGTCATTGTTACATATCCCGCTTTTTCCAATACCAATTGAGCATTCAATGTTCCACCTTGTTTCAAATCAGCAATAGTATCCGATTTGTATGAACCTACGCTAGAAGTTGATGATTCAACATATGGATTTCCAGTTTCCTTGTTCACCAATTTCACTTTTACATCAGATAGAAGCGCTTTGCTCTTGCTGTCTTTAACCGTACCAACGATGTAGTAAGGCTTGATGATTTCCTGGTTTTCTACGTCAAGGAATACTTCACGTTCAATTTCATCGTACTCTTTGTTACAATCCGTAGAGAATGATTCTTTGTAGAATTCTTTCTTACCGTTGTCATAAGAGAAGACCATTTCGTATTCTCTACATGGCTCAAGTGCACTAAAGAACACACCGTCACGCATACGAGGGAATACTTTACGCTCCAATTTATCACCACAGTTGATACATTTCACATTAATCGAAATGTCTTCAGGTAATTTAGCTCCGTGAAGTGTAGTGATCTTACCTTTCAATACAGCTAAGTTCTTGTTACGTAAGTAGTCGTTTTGAACTTCGTAAATGTCTTTTTCACCTTTACCACCTGTTCTAGACGATGTCAAATATCCTGTCAATCCGTCAACAGTTGTTGTGTAGAATAAATCATCAACAGTTGAGTTTAACGGATAACCAAGGTTAATTGGGTCAGACCATTCGTTGTTATCATCACGAACCGCAACGAAAACATCGAAACCTCCCATTGAAGTTGGTCCGTTAGAAGAGAAGTAAAGTGTTTTGTTATCAATTGCAATGAACGGAGAATCTTCATCCATTGATGAATTGATCTTCGGTCCACAGTTTTGCGGATCACTCCAACTTCCGTCAGGTAATTTTACAACACGGTAAATATCACGACCTCCGAATCCACCTTTACGGTCAGAAACGAAATACATGTTTTGTCCGTCAGGAGTAACCGTACAGTGTGTTTCCCAAGCGTCAGTATTTACTTTCTTTGCTTCGTAATGTGTAACTCCCTGGAATTTGTTTGTAGAGAAATCAGAGTAGAATAAGTCACCATTTCCTTTTGTATCCTGATACAAGTAGATTCTACGCTCATCAGAACTTACAGCAACTGTAGCTTCGTTTTGATCAGGAACACAGAACTCCATGCGATATGGCTCCATCCATTCACCATCAAAATCCTTGAAAGACACGTAAACATCTTCCGTTGGCATGTTGTTTCTTGGATCGATCCATTCTTTACTTGCATCATCATCCCACAATCGACGAGTTGTATAATACAATGCAGTACCGTCTAAAGAAACTACAGGTGAATACTCAGGATTAGCTGAGTTGATCATGTAACCTACGTTTTTCAAACTAACATTACGCGGAATGTCAATTTCCTTACGGGCAACAGCACATTGTTGTAAGTATAATTTTGACAAGAAAATGTACTCAGAAGAGCTTTTCGACTCGTTTATGAAACGTGTATAGAAATTTTCTGCTTTGTTGATGTCCATTCCCATGTGGTAAGCTTTTGCCATGAAATAAAGCGCATCAAGCGGCGCACTTTCTTCGTTTGGAGAAAAGGCATCCCAGTTTTTGTCAAGATCGGTAACTGCTTTTTCCAAATGAGGAATTGCTGAACCAAAATCTTGTGACATTTCGAGGTAAATAAACCCACGACGGTAATTGTAGTTAGCGCTGCTTGGTTTAATTGTCAAAAGTTTATCACAGATCTTTGCGGCTTGGAAATAGAATCCTTCGGCCATTAATTCAGAACAGGTCTGAACCATTTTACCTTCATTCCCGCCATCGATCAATTTTTTCAGATCATCATCTGAATATTGACTAAAACTAAAAAATGGGGTGAAAATTAATAGTAGTAAAAGAATGGGTTTGAAATTCCTCATGGTTGTGTGTTTAGTTTCCAATAGTTTTCAAAAATAATCATTGCGTACGAATAGCCTCATACGCAATGATTTAAAAAAAGGTTACAGTTCTCTGTTTGGATCGAATTGCTCAAGGTAGTCAGCAACTCTTCTTACGAATTGTCCACCCAATGAACCATCAACTACGCGGTGGTCATAAGAGTGAGACAAGAACATCTTGTGACGAATACCGATGAAGTCTCCGTTTGGAGTTTCAATAACCGCTGGCATTTTACGAATTGCTCCTAAAGCAAGGATGGCAACTTGTGGCTGGTTAATGATAGGAGTTCCCATCACGTTTCCAAATGTTCCAACGTTTGTTACAGTATAAGTTCCACCTTGAATATCTTCCGGCTTCAACTTGTTGTCACGAGCATTGCGTGCCAATTCATTCACCGCCTTAGCGATTCCTGTCAAGTTCATTCTATCTGCATTCTTGATAACAGGAACAATTAAGTTTCCTGAAGGAAGTGCAGTAGCCATTCCAAGATTAATATCTTTTCTCTTAATGATTGTAGTTCCTGAAACAGAAACATTGATCATAGGGAAATCTTTAATTGCTTTAACAATTGCTTCCATGAAGATAGGAGTGAACGTTAGGTTTTCACCTTCGCGTTTTTGGAACTCATTCTTCATTTTATTTCTCCAGTTCACGATTGTGGTAACATCAGCTTCTACGTAAGAAGTAACGTGTGGTGAAACGTGAGTTGACATTACCATGTGGTCTGCGATCAATTTACGCATACGGTCCATCTCGATAATCTCGTCACCCGGATTTGGAACTACAATTGGTTCTTTAATGTTTGAAAGGAATCCTCCACCCATTGGCGCTGCCTGAGCAGGTGCCGGTGTAACAACTCCATTCGTGGAAGGTGCAGGAGTACTTACTTGAGGAGCAGGTGACTGAGCGGGAGTCGAAGTCCCGGAAGTCCTGTTTTCAAGGTATGTGATAATATCTTTTTTGGTAACTCTTCCACCAGTTCCTGTTCCGGAAATGTTCTCCAATTCGTTGTGTGCAACACCCTCTTTTTGAGCGATACTGCGAACAAGTGGTGAATAGAATTTACCATTTTCGTTTGATTTTGGTAATGCGTCAGCGCTTACAATTTCTTTAGCGGCTTCAACCGTTTTTTCAACCGCAGCAACAGGAGACTGAGCAGCAGAAGGTGTAGATGTAGCTGGTGCAGCATCTCCATCTGTGGAAATAATTGCAATTACATCTCCAACTTGAGCAACCTGGTCTTTCTCGAAAAGTCTTTGGATCAATACTCCTTCAGCTTCTGAAGGTAATTCGTTATCAACTTTATCTGTAGCTACTTCTACTAAAGGTTCGTCTAATGCAACAGTGTCGCCAACATTCTTCAACCAGTTTGTAATGGTTGCTTCTGTAACACTTTCTCCCATTTTAGGTAGACGAATTTCTATTTGCGCCATAATTATTGAATCTCAATTAAAATTGGCACAAAAATAAAGGAAAAAAAATATAAATAAGCTAGTAATGTGACATCTATCTAAGAAATCCATTTAGTTTTTAGAAAAGTGCAGGAATAAAGGATGTTTTTCCCAGTGATAGTCTACTATTGCGGTCGGCGATCCAACTTTTTCCAGTTGCGCAAAATCAACTGTAAATCAAGCAGTAAATTATATTCACGGGCATAGAGCAAGTTCATTTTAATGATCATCGCATCTTCTGTCACCAAATCTTCATTATACGGGACCAAAATTCCCTTTTTTAATCGTGGAAGATCCAACTCGTTCATTACCGTTTTTCCATAACTCACACATGTGATCTTTGAAAAGAGAATACCAACTGCATTTAGGAATAACTGCTTCTTATGTTTAAAGAACCAACACAGAACAGGGAAGGTGATGAGTAGAATAATTCCTGTCAGAACATCTAAAAAACGTTTGTGACGCTGTTTGATTGGTTCACTCAGGGCGTTTATATCCAGAATGTACAAATCGCCGGCTGTTTCAATAGAGTTTGAACCAATTAGAAAACTGCTGTCGGGCTGAGCAATTTTAAAGTCAACATTTGGTTTGTCAACGGCTATGATCCAATGAATAATGTCTTTTGCTGTTGTGTCTTTCGCACAGAAAATCACTTCGTCGATCTCATGAATTTGAACCACCTGACCCAATTTGTCCATAGTAAGGTCTTCGTTCTGAACATTTTCATTTGGTGAAACATGAATGATCTTTTCAATTTTCGGCTGCGTTACTTTCACCAATTCAGAAACACGTTTGAATTCTTCTTCTGAACCGATAACGGCGAAGTTGCTGTTTTTTCTACCATTGAGAATAAAGCGTTTTCCAATAGTAAAGTGGAGGAAAATTCGCGACAAAAGGAAATACACAATTGCCCAGGCTGCTCCGGTGAAAATAAATAAACGGGAGAATTGCCAGTCTTTAGGAAGTAGTGCGTAAACCATTAAAATCAAGGCTGTTCCAATGGCAACTCCCATAACTGAGCGTTTCAATTTCGCCGGAAAATCATAAACTCCCTGGAACAATGAAGATAAAAACCAAATGGCAGTATATCCGAAAATCAGGTAATGGGTGACTTTTTCAGGGAAGAAAATATCGGCTCGTTTCCAGTAGGTGGTCAAAGCCAGCATTCCGAAATAGATGTATGTAAAATCAACTACCGGAAGTGTGATCTTCTTGAAAAAACGATTCAATAATGCCAATCCTGCTCTGAAATAAATAGCAGCATTAATGCACAATGAGAAGAGCTTTGCGTTGTTTTGACTAAAGTGCTTTTGCGCAAAAATGACCATTGCACGGTAGAATACGAAAACGTAATTCACACTGCTCTTCTTGGTGCTTTCGCCTTTGTAATGGATGATCCTTGTCTCTGGGAAATAAACGTTTTTGTAACCACCAAGAATAATTCGGTACGAGAGATCAATGTCTTCGCCGTACATGAAAAACGTTTCATCCAGCAAGCCAACTTTATCCAGCGCTTCTTTACGCATGAGCATAAAAGCTCCACTCAGAATCTCAATTTCATTCGTTTCGAATTCGCTTAGATTTCCCATGTGGTAACGTGCAAATCGTTTCGATTTCGGGAAAATCTTCGACAATCCGAAAATCTTGTAAAACGCAACGGCTGGAGTAGGTAAGCCACGTTTCGATTCTGGCAGAAAAACACCTTTGCCGTCAACCATTCTCACGCCCAATCCACCAACTTCGGGATGTTCCTCCATGTAATCGACCACTTTCTTCAAAGTATCTTCTTCGATTACGGTATCCGGATTAAGCAGCAACTGGTATTTGCAGTTGGATTGCAGCATTGCCTGATTATTGGCTTTGGAGAATCCGACATTGTCTTTATTGGCGATGAGTTTTACCCAAGGGAATTTCTCTTTTACCATTTGTACAGAACCGTCAACACTTTGATTGTCGACCACCCAAACCTCTGCAGGTTCCAAAGTCATAGCTCTGGCAACGGAATTAATGCACTGTTCTAAAAAGAACACCACATTGTAATTCACGATTATCACTGCAATTTTTGGTTCCTGAGTATTCAAGCTTTGTTTTCTACTTTTTATATCCTATTCCAACATTCGATAACTAGATCATTCTGTACGTCGAAGACGAACAAAATCTTTGCGTTCTTATTTCTTTGCGTTGAAATTAATAACACCGCAAAGAAAGGAGAGCGCAAAGGAGAATTGCACTATACATTGCAATTCATTACCTAAATTTCGGAACAATTCCTTTGTTTAACGCAAACTTTCGAGGTTTAGCATAATCCGAGTAAAAACTCTTTTGGTTTATGTAATTTCGTAGTTGCATGCAAGTTTAAGCATTTACAGCGGTGAAAATAATACTCATAGATAATTTCGATTCGTTTTCTTATAATCTCGTTCATTATTTTGAGCGGTTAGAGGCTGAAATTACGGTGGTGAATAATCTGGAAATAGATCCGGAAATACTTCTGGATTATGACGCTTGTGTGTTATCGCCCGGACCAGGTTTACCAAAAGAAGCTGGAAGATTAATGGAGGTGGTTGAGTTTGCTGTGAAAACCAAAATTCCGCTTTTAGGTGTTTGTTTGGGAATGCAGGCCATTGCTGAATATTTTGGTGATGAATTGTATAATCAGCAGGTAGTGAAGCATGGAACAACGACTGTTCTTCAAACGCAAAACGATTCTGTTCTTTATCAGAATTTACCTGAACAATTTATGGTTGGACTTTATCATTCCTGGGCGGTTAAATTGAAGGAAGATTCTCCGCTAATTCCTACTGCAATTTCAAAAGATGATGTGCTGATGTCGCTGGAACACAAAGAACTTTCTGTTTGGGCTGTGCAGTATCATCCAGAGAGTATTTTATCGGAGCACGGGTTGGGGGTTCTTGCTAATTTTTTGAAACACATAGTCACATAGTAGGAACATAGACAACAGTAGTTTAATAAGTATATTTCAGACTTAATATATACAATGAAAAAGGAATACTGGGAAGTAAATGACGAGCAGGTCATTGAGAAAACGGGAAAGAAAATTGAGGAATGGATTACCATTCTTGACGAATTCAAAGCTGCTGAACAGAAATCAAATGATGTTGTGGCTCATCTTCAAAACACGTATAATGTTCCTCGTTACTGGGCAAGAACATTGACGACGTTGTACCTCAAAAAGCAATAATAACAACGAAATTAGGTCAGTAAAAAACTATGTTTCTATGTGAATCAACTATGTGAACTATGTGTTTTCAGTACCTTCTCGTAAGCCCTTCTCGCTGAACCTCTAAAGAACACTTCACCACAATAAGTGTATTCTAGTCTATCCAGAATTTTTAGCATTGGAACGTTATCAAAATTCGTGTCCACTTTTATGCTGAAAACATTTTGCTTAATCGCCACATCTTCAATCATCCTGAAAAGCTCCGTTGCAATTCCTTTTCCTTTCACAGCGTTAGATGTTGCTACTCGATGAATCACAACGTAATCGCCGTTCGTTAGCCACTTACCCTGAATATCTGTGTAAGCCGGTTCAACTTCGAAAATGATTGCTGCGTACGCTATTATTGTTTCGTTTTCGATCAATACGTAACCAAAACCATTATTGATATCGTTTTCAATGGTGTCGGGATTTGGATAACCGTCTTGCCATTGCTGACTTCCATCTTGTCTGCGTTGTTCAATAGCCTGTTGAAGTATTTCCCAGATTGCCGGGATTTCGGATAGATTTGCTTTTCGAAGGATCATCGGTATTGAAAATTCAAACGAAGATAAAGCGATTTTTTTGAACCGCTAAGAAAGAAGAACGCAAAGACGGTGTCCCTTTGCGTACTTTGCTTCTTTGCGTTTTATTATTTCGAATTAAATAAGTGTTAACCTGATTTGGTTTAATGAACTTATCGTTGAGATTTCTGTAATTTACATTGATTAATAAATCCGTTACATGAAGTTGCTGACTTTTCTTTGTTTTCTCATCCCAGTTTTATGTTTGTCGCAGAATGCCGCCGCTATTAAATTGATTAAGGGAAAACAACATGTAGTGAACCATTCACAGAAGGAATATCAATTTGTGATTGAGAATAACAAATCGCACGGACATTCACCTCTAGTGGTAAACGATATTTTTTCGTGGGACACGCTTTCAAAAAAGCAACTCGGAAAAGAGTATATTTTTTCCTTTAAGAACGAATCGAAGTTTCCGCTTTATGTATTGGATATTTCTGCACAAAACCAAAATTTTGATGTAAAAAACATCGGGAAATCTATGATTCTGCCCGATTCAATGATTCGCTTGAGTTTTCGATGTGATACCACAGGATTTGGAGATTTTCACGGAAATATTACGATTTACTACAACAGAAATAATGCGAATGAATACTACGATATGTGGATGTATGGATTTCAACCATATAAGAATAAAGGTGTTCCTCAATTGAATACAGTACTTCGCAGATTAGATACAAAGAAGCTTATCATACTCGACGATAAATTGACATCTACGAATAAATGTAAAATCAAGGTTATAGAAAAGGACACGTCCTACTATCCAAAGCTTATTCAAGAGAATAGTGAATGGGGTTGTGTTTTGAACCTGAGAAACGATTCTTATACTGCAGTAGAAATCATAGATGAGACTGGAAAAGTAAATGGAAAAGGCTTTTTGGAAAATGATTTTATGAAGCACAATATCTTTCTGCACCTTCGTCCAGCGCTCCCTAAAATACACACTTATAATCGTGGACCAGTAACGTATAAAGCACTTGATTCTCTCTATTTTGTAAGTTGGACCGGTGATTTTAAGCAAGACGAAGTGATTACCTATTTGAAGTCGAAAGGAATAGATGCCAGAAATAGTTCATTCGTTAGTTTCGTAATGAAGGATAAAGCTAAAGTACTTGCCTTACAGAAAGAATTGACTTTGTCGAAGTACAAGATTGCCATTCTTCCTGCGATATCTTATTCAGAAGTGAACGAATTTGGTTGGGGTGGAGCGTGCCGGTTTTATACTAACAACTTTGAAATTTCCTTCTTTAACCATGTTTCCAACGAGCGAATCGAACAGATTTTCAAACAACATGGAATTACGAATTATTATGTGCGGGAAGAAACGAACCAGGAAAAAAAATACACTTTCATACTTCCAGTAATTGTTGACCTGAAATACATGACTCTGCTTGATAAACTTTGGCAGCTATCAGAAGTAACATCTATCGAACAGGAAGATCGTGGTATTGATGGAATGGATTAACGTTCTCCAAAGAGCTATTCCTTGTAATAAGCGTCCCAAAGTTTGTTTCGAAACTTGTTTGTTGGATCAACGCGTTTTTTGAGTTCGAAAAAAGTATTGGATTCCGGATAGGCATTTGCAAATTGTTCTGTTGTAGCGTGAATTTGATAGGGCAGGTAATAACTTCCATTGCATGAGATCGACGCATCAATTAACAATTGTGTCCACGCTTTTACCTTGTCTTTATCCTTTTGTTTTGTTCCTTGTTTGTAATAGATCACAAAGGCAAAAACGTCTTCTCTCGCCCAGGCCAAAAGTGAACCCGGATCTTTCTTCGCATGTCGAATGGAAATGTTGATTGCATTCACCTTATTTTCTTTGAGAATTGCCGTTAATAGCGGATAAAACTTGTCAAATTCCTGAACCGGAACAAAATATTCCTGCAAAACATAGGTCGAGCGTTTTCTGGATTTCGGTTCCAATTCAAGCACAGTGTAACTCGCTTCGTAATTTCGCCATTCTACTGGGTTTTTACTATAAACAATCGGGTCGAAGAAGTGTTGTCGAATCCATTTCCCACCAGGATACCCCGAGATCAATTTAAAAGCAAATCGATTGAATCCATAGGTCTTGTCTTCCGTAACAAGCCGATGTTCTACAGTTACCTCTTTATCGGTTTCACGGAAAGAAACTTGTCTGACTTTCTTATAACGTTTCGGATAAATATCTGCGTTATGAAACACAACCGTAGAATCGTTTTGAACGTGTTCCATGAAGTAATCTTTGTACTCCGAAATAGGAAGCTTTTCATCTGTGCGTTCCATTTTTACATTGTTGGAAAGCATTAATGTAGCTTCCGTAATGACGCCCAATCCGCCGTAACCACCAATTGCGCCAAAGAACAATTCGCTGTTTTTGGTTGGACTAGCGATGATCAATTCTCCGTTGGCAAGCACCAATTTTATTTCCTGAACAGAGAGAATGATTGGACCTTCACCAATGTATCTTCCATGAACATTCACACTCAAAGAACCGCCAACAGTGAAGTTTGCGTACGACTGCATAATCTTCACAGAGAGATTGTATGAATCAATGAATTCCTGAATTTTCCGCCAGGTGATTCCTGTTTGAACCGTAATTATTTTCCCTTCAGCTGAAAAGTGAAGAATGCTGTCAAAACTGCGCATATCGATCTGAAGCGCTTGCTCGGTCGCCGTTTGTCCACCCATGCTGTATCTACCACCACCAATAGAAATGGGTCCTTTGTGATTTTTCACCGCATTCACAATCTCGCTTGTAGATTTTGGCGCAAGTATAGAATTGACAACAATTGGATTCAGTTGTGTAATATCGTTGACAACCTTTGTTGTGTCCTGACCATACACTGCACAATGTAATTGCGCAATTGCAAGTAAGAATAGGATGGAAAAACGATAAAACAGTTTAGGCATGTTTATGTGTGGCAATGAAGAAGGATAAAAGTAGGATAATTTTCTAAAGCTGGTGCGAGGTTATAGCTCATGTCAGTAATTAGAATTGTCAGCACGAGTCCGCCGTGGCCGATCGCGCTAGCGTTGTATTTTTCTTTTTTATAAGCGGGTTACTTGTCTAAATAGCTTGCCGGACCATGGTATAGAATTCCATTGACAGTTTTGGTTTCTTTCTCAAATTGACTAGGATTTATTGTTCCATCAAACGATTCAGAATAAAAAAGACTTTTATCTTTTTTCATTTTCAGTCTGAATTTGGTTTTCATTTTTCCGTTGTACTCTTTGATTGGAATCATCACGTATTTTCCAGGTTCAAGACTCAACGGTTCAAAATAGCTGTTCCCGCAACCACTGTAAACCCAATATTCAATAGGTTGCCATTCTCCTTCAGCATTTTTTGCTTCCTGAATCATTATCAAGCTACCGTCTTGTCGATTAGCATTGAATATTGAATCGGTTGTATTGATGAGGTATGCTGTAAAATAATCTTTAGGATTAGATTCCATCCAAACGAAGGAGTTCGTATCCAGATCTTTTACTTTTTGATTTTTATCAAAGTGAAAATAAGTTTGATTTGGTCTAAGTTCAGAAAATGTAGAGTCGATATCCATAGGTTCTGAACATTCATAAAACGCCCTTCTATTTCCATTATCGCTTTTGTGAAGAAAGCTGCAGAACAGGAGTAGTACCAGGACGAAAAGGAGTGGTTTTGTATTCATAAGTGCTATTTTATTACCTAATACATTCAATTACTCAAAAGTTCATTTTGACATTTTCCAAACTTCGAATTCTTTCCCATTGAATTTATAAACACCGTTTTCATGCGTTCCCAGCCAGGTGTTTCCAGAATTATCCGAATAAATGTAGAATGTATTGATGTCTTTTCCATTGTTCTGAACGGGATATCGAGTGATCTTCTTGCCCTTGATGTAATAAACACCGTCGTTATAAGTGGCAATCCAAAGATTGTTCTTCTGATCTTTTGCAATTGATAAATATTCGTTCAGATTACTGCCATTCTTTCTATCCAGATTTCCGACACTCTTTTCTTTTGTGTAGAATACCTGAGGTTTCTGGTTGTAAACTTTGTACTTATAAGTAGAATTAAACCAGAAATATCCGTT
>CAMLET010000008.1 GCA_946479125.1 uncultured Flavobacteriales bacterium | reverse complement strand
TCCGCAAATGATCGAAACATATCTCGATCACTCGAAATACGATTACGATATTGCCATTACGCAGTACAAGAAGCACGCACAAGCCATCGCTCGCGAATCTGCGAACGAAGGAATTGACATTGTTTGTGCAGTTGGTGGTGATGGATCGGTTCATGAAGTTGGAACCGCGCTGGTTGGAACAAAATGTCACTTGGCAATTATTCCAACCGGATCAGGAAATGGATTGGCCCGGCATTTAAAAGTTCCACTAAAAACTCCGGAAGCGATCAAGAATATCAATGGGTTTCACAGTAAATGCATGGATACCGGTTTAGCAAATGACAAACGTTTTCTAGGCGTTGGTGGTTATGGATTTGATGCTTTTATTGCCAAACGTTTTGATGAATATCACATTCGTGGATTTTGGGGTTATACCCAATTGGTTTATGAAGAGTACTTCTCTTACAAACCGCCAAAAATCAAGATTGTGTTGAATGATGAGGTGATCAAAGGCGAATACCTACTTTGCTCTATCGCCAATTCGTCTGAGTTTGGAAACGGATTCTGTATTTCGCCCGCATCTAAAGTCACCGACGGACAAATGGAATTTGTTTTACTTCGTCGATTTGCATGGTGGCGTACTTTAGGTATTTTGGGACGCTTTTTCCTGAAAAAAGTGAATGGTTCCCGCTTCATTCGTATTGTTCCGTTCCAAAAAGCACGGATTATTTTGCAAGAGCCTCTTGCACATTATGATGGCGAACCATTCGTTGTGAGAAAAGAAATTAACTTAGAGGTAGTTCCTAAAAGTCTTTGGGTACTCACCGGAAGCGAATATTAAATTAAAAACATACAGAAATGTTTATCGATATTGAATTAGAATCAGTTTTGGGATATTTGAACAAGTTGGATGCTTCAGCTAAACCAGCGTGGGGAACAATGAGTGCTCAACGAATGGTTGAACATTTGTCAGATACCTTGCGTATTGCAACAGGAAAAAATCCTCAAAAACAGATTATTCCCGATGAGAAATTGGAAGGAATGTTACGCTTTTTAGATTCAGATAAACCAATGGCGAAAGGAATTTCGGTTGATTTTGCTACTCCTGAAATGAAACTTCGTCATGAAGAAATTGAGCTTGCGGTTGATGAGTTTGTAGAAGAATGGATTGATTTCGAAGATCTTTATGCTTCTAATCCCGAGCACACTGAAGTTCATCCATATTACGGGCCAATCAATTACAATCAATGGTTGCGACTGCACCAAAAGCATTTAACGCATCATTTTGAACAGTTTGGATTGCTATAAATCTTAGCTTACACCTATGAAAACTATTGAACTATACTACAAAGGAACAATCGATACTTTCATTGCGCTTTCGAAAGGGAAATTCCTGAATTACTTTATTCCAAGTGTTATTTTGGGACTTTTACTTGGGTACTATTTCTATCAAATGCTTGATGTAAAAGAAGCAGCTAAGGATGCAGATTCGCTTCCAATTCTTGGTGGTGTGTTTTCCTGGATAATTAGTCAGTTCGTTGGGTTGATCGATTTTCTTGTGGAATCGGTTTTCGAATTTGTTGTACTCGTTTGTTTTTCGCCCATCAATGCGTTGCTAAGTGAAAAGTACGATAACTCTTTAACTGGAAATAAGTTTGATGGTGGTTTCATCCGATTGATAAATGATATTCTTCGTGCAATTTTCATTGTAATCATAGCACTGTTTTTTCAACTGCTAATTACCGGTTCGTGGTATCTTCTTACGTGGATAGTTGCCCCGTTAGACATATTGACACCAGTCGTCAATTTTATAGTTCCTGCCTACTTTTTTGGTTTCTCCCTGTTCGATCTGTCACTTGAACGTTACGGAGTTTCAACATTTAGAAGTTGGGGTTATAGTTTCAAGCGCTTTTTGGCAATGGTTGTTGCCGGAAGTTTATTTATTCTGCTGCTGAAGATTCCATACTTAGGTATTATCTTAGCGCCTGGAATACTTACAATGATCACAACCTATGTTTACATTCACAGAGAAGGTAAAATAGTTCAGGAAAAAATAGTTGAAACAGAAGTATAATGTCTACTGAAACAAGTTCATTTCCCAATACATCCAAAGAAGAGTGGATCAACATTCTAACGAAGGAGTTAAAGGGAGCCCCGATTGAGACACTTCATAAACATGATGAAATTGAAGGATTAAGCTTCAATTCGTACATGCATGAAACGGAAAAATCCGCACCATTTTCTGATCCAGGTTTAGCGCCATATGTTCGTGGAGTAAAACACGAGAATAACGAATGGATAATCTCATGTCCTGTTTATTTGCGTGATGATGTTTCAGAAGCGGAAAGCAATCAATTTATTCTTGATCAGCTGATGAAAGGCTCAACGGGAATTTACCTTATTGCTGAAACAGATAAGGAGATTGATTTTTCAAAGTTGTTTGCTGAAGTTGGGCTCGAATTTATCTATCCTTCGTTTGAGGCAAAAACAATTGCTCAGGCAAACGCTTTTACCCAATTTTTAGGATCGAATGCGGGAACATTGATCTCTGAGGAGAATCAAGTTTCTATTGCAATAAACGCATATTTAGCGCAACAGAGCGGTGCAAATGCTACGCAGGAATTGGTTGTGGCACTTTCCGAAGGTCACGAAGCCTTGGTGAAACAATTAGATGCTGGAAAAACAGTTGACGAAGCATGTAAAAACATTCAATTCAACTTTGGAGTTGGAACAAAATACCTGATTGAAACTGCAAAATTCAGAGCGTTCAGATGGTGCTGGTCGACATTAGTTAGTGCATACAAACCGGAATACCAGTGCTCCAAATCAGCACGAATTGTAGCGAAAACCGGATTTACACATTTGAGTTTGAAAGATCCGTATACCAACCTACTACGACAAACAACACAATCCATGAGTGCGATCAATGGTGGAGTGGATGAATTGGTATTACAGCCTTACGATGCTTATTCCTCGGAATTCAAACCGGTTTTCACGCAACGTATGGCAACAAATATTTCGCTTTTGTTACAAGAAGAATCTTTCTTTTCGAAAGTGAGTGATGTAGCTGGAGGTTCGTATGCCATTGATTTCTTTACAAAATCACTTGCTGAAAATGCCTGGAAGAAATTCAAAGAATTGGAAGCAGAAGGCGGTTTGGGAAATGAAGCTGTGGTTTCACGATTGAAAGATGAAATTAAAGCAACAGCTCAATTAAGAACTGAACGTTTGAAAGAGAAGAAAGACAAATTTATAGGAATCAATATTTTCCCGAATCCGCAAATTGAAACTGGTCGATGGACTTCAGTTCCTGCAGGATGGAAGGGTTTACCAACTTTATTATTAGATACGGTATTATGAGTAAGCGCTTAAACTTTGGAAATGTTGAGCTGGAAAATACTCAGCTGGAAGGGAAACCTTCCGAAAACGTATATACAACAGCCGAAAAAATTGAGCTGAATAGCTATTACGCAAATCCTGATTTGAATGATGTTGATCATTTGGGTTATGTAAGTGGTAAAGCGCCGTTTTTACGCGGACCTTATGGTTCCATGTATGCCATTCGTCCGTGGACCATTCGTCAATATGCGGGTTTCTCCACTGCGGAAGAATCCAACGCATTTTACAGAAGAAACCTTGCTGCGGGACAAAAAGGACTTTCAGTTGCTTTTGACTTAGCTACGCACAGAGGATATGATTCTGATCACGAGAGGGTAGAAGGTGATGTTGGTAAAGCCGGTGTTGCTATCGATTCCATTTTGGACATGAAAATCCTCTTCGACCAGATTCCGTTGGATGAAATGTCAGTTTCAATGACCATGAACGGAGCCGTACTTCCAATTATGGCTTTTTACATTGTTGCTGCCGAAGAACAAGGAGTAAAACAAGAACAATTGACCGGAACTATTCAGAATGATATTTTGAAAGAGTTCATGGTTCGAAATACATACATTTATCCGCCAGCGCCTTCTATGCGCATTATCGCGGATATTTTCTCGTACACATCTCAGCACATGCCCAAGTTTAACTCGATTTCTATTTCGGGTTATCACATGCAGGAAGCAGGTGCAACAGCAAGTATTGAGTTGGCTTATACTTTGGCAGATGGAGTAGAATACATTCGTGCGGGATTGGCTGCGGGAATGGACATTGATACTTTTGCACCGCGTTTGAGTTTCTTTTGGGCCATCGGAATGAACCATTACATGGAAATTGCGAAGATGCGTGCTGCACGTTTGTTGTGGTCGCGTTTGGTTGCACAATTCAATCCGAAGAACGAGAAATCGTTAGCCTTGCGAACGCATTGTCAAACATCCGGTTGGAGTTTAACAGAGCAAGATCCGTTTAATAATGTTGCCAGAACTTGTATTGAAGCAATGGCTGCCGGATTCGGTGGCACACAGTCCTTACATACGAATGCTTTGGATGAAGCAATTGCCCTTCCAACAGACTTTTCAGCAAGAATTGCACGCAATACCCAAATCTATCTTCAGGAAGAAACTGGAATGTGTGATGTGATTGATCCTTGGGGTGGAAGTTATTACATTGAAAAGTTGACGAAAGAACTTGCTGATGAAGCTTGGTCATTGATTCAGGAAGTAGAGGAATTGGGTGGAATGGCAAAAGCTATTGAAACCGGAGTTCCAAAAATGCGAATTGAAGAAGCTGCGGCAAGAAAACAAGCTCGAATCGATGCTGGAAAAGACATTATTGTTGGAGTCAACCGTTTTCAATTGGAAAAAGAAGACCCAATTGATATTTTGGAGGTCGACAATACGAAGGTTCGCATTTCTCAAATTGAGCGTTTGAATAAATTGCGTTCTGAAAGAAATGAAGAAGAAGCTCAACGTTGTTTAAACGACTTAGCTGAAGCTGCAAAGAACGGAACAGGAAATCTACTTGATTTAGCTGTTAAATGTGCACGTGCAAGAGCATCTTTAGGTGAAATTTCCATCGCTATGGAAAAAACGTTCAATCGTCATAAAGCAACCATTCGCTCTATCAGTGGAGTTTATTCAGCAGAAAGTACTATGGATCCGGATTTCGAAAAAGCAACTTCTTTGGTGAAGCGTTTCGCTGAATTGGAAGGAAGACGACCAAGAATTATGATTGCCAAAATGGGGCAGGATGGTCATGATAGAGGCGCGAAAGTAATTGCAACTTCGTTTGCTGATATCGGTTTTGATGTAGATATAGGGCCACTTTTCCAAACACCAAAAGAAGCAGCAATGCAAGCGGTAGAAAACGATGTTCATGTCTTAGGAGTTTCTTCTTTGGCTGCCGGACATAAAACACTTGTTCCACAGGTTATTGAAGAGTTAAAGCAACTTGGTCGACCAGATATTATGGTTGTTGCAGGTGGTGTAATTCCGGCGCAGGATTATGGATTCTTGTATGATGCCGGAGTGTTTGGCGTTTTTGGTCCGGGGACTAAAATTTCCAAAGCTGCACAAGAAATTGTATCCTTACTTATAAAAAGTGTTGAAAATTCGTAACTCTTATTGAATTTTGTCGTTGAATACAACTGATTACACAGGTCTAAGTGCTTGATTTGAAAAAGATTTTTATATTCGGCATAGCATTTGGTATGTGATTACCCAAACTGAACAAAATGAAAAAATTATTGCTTTTACTCGTATTATTTTGTGCTAAAGTAACTTTGGCTCAACCCCCTGCATACGATGATTTATTGATGTACTATACTGATAAACAGTGGGAGAAATTGATTAAGTCGGCAGAAAAATACACCAACAAAGAAGAAACAGCAAGAGATCCTCAAGCGCACTTATGGTTAGCGAAAGGATTGTATGAGATGAGTCAAAGTGGAAACACGGATGAAGCGTACAAAAATGCTTACAAGGATGCAATTGGTGCAATGGGTAAGTTCACCAAATTGGACAAGACGGGAGCTGTAAAGAGTGAGAATATGGCATTCTTCGAAAAGTTCAAGTTCTCTGTTTCTGAAGTTATTTCAAACGAGATGTCGAACCCGAAGAAAGCTTCTGGATGGGTTATTAAATACTACAAGTTTGAAGTGAATTATGTAGGTGCAAAATACCTGGAAGGTGCTTGTAAGTTCTTGTCAGGAGATAAAACAGGTGCAAACGTATTTTGGAAAGAAGCTGAAACGCAGTTAACTGCGATTATCAATAGCGGAGCAGCTCCATTTGCTGTTGTCGACAGTTCTCCTGAAGAAGGAGAAGATGGATATTCAGAAGCTGACAAAGCAATTTTCAAGCTTGGGATTCTGAAAACGGTAGAATGTTACATGGCAAGCAAACAACCAGATAAAGCGAAAGCCCTACTTGGGAAAGTTGCTAAATGGTACGAAAAAGATGAAGAATTCAAAGCTGTTTACGACGATATCGTAAACTAATTGAATCAGGAATATTTAAATCCCCCTTTCGGCATCTCGACTCCGCTCGATGACCTGAAAGGGGGATTTTTCATTTCATAAACATTCGGTTGTTACCAAATTTTGAAAGGTGAGTTTATTTCCCTCGTTGAATCCGGTAATTTAGTAACATGAAAAAGTATCTGCTTCCGTTCAAGAACAAGTATATTCTCACGTTTACTGTATTCTTGATCTACAATCTATTCTTAGATGACGTGGATATTTTTACCATCATTTCTCAAAACAGAAAGTTGTCTAAGATCAATGACAGTAAAGTTGCAATGCAGCTGCAATTGAACGAAACCAAGCATACGCTTTATCAAATGAGATTCGATTCAGAATTGGAACGATTTGCTCGTGAGAAAAAGTACTTTAAGCGCGACGATGAAGACGTTTTCGTGATTACAACTGAAGCTCGGAAGTAGCCGTGATTTGAAACACATAGAGCACATAGCTCATTTTATTGCGTGTTAATCAAAGTCTTATTCAAGGTTTTCTAGAAACAAACTATGTTTCCTATGCTTTTACTATGTGACTATGTGTTTAATACGTACCGTCCCCCAGCTGATGAAAGAAACTATCCGTTTTGTAGTTCATGAAAAGAACTCCCGGGAAATAGTATAACGCAATCTGCTTGTAGTTATAACCAAACTTAGCCATTCGCATTGCGCCTTCCTGACAAAGCCCTACACCATGACCATAACCTCGTCCTCTCAAAACAACATCTGTTCCTTCGGCATAACAATTAAAGAAGGTTGATTTCAAGCCAAATTTTTCGCGGATATCACGTAATGGAATTCCCAATGCCGGATGGACAAAAAATGCACATCTGTCTGGTTGATTGAAGTTGTAGATCATTGGTCCAAAAACACTGTCTTCTATTGGATAATTGAATGTTTCAATCAAATAGTTTTTCCATGTTTCCTGTGGAATGCGTTTTTCCCAGGTAGCTTGCTTCGTATAAATACAAAATGTGTCTTTAAACGTTGTGAGGTAAGATATCTTATTGTTCCAAACGTAATCAGGTTCTGATGTTTGTCCACCGCAATTGGCATGAAAGTAGGAATCTATTAATTTTCGCTGCGAATCGATCATTACAACGCCGTCTGTTGAACGAACTGCGGTATCAATTGCCTGGTTAAAGCGAAGTTGGTAATGGTAAGCCTGACAATGTGTTCTGTCGCAAAGGTCGAATCCATCTTTTTCGTGTTTACCTAAATACTTCATGGCGTACGTTCGACTCATCAGAGCCTGAACTTTGAAATATTCGATGTATTTTCCACCGCCTCCTTCAGATTCTACAACTCCGCCCAAATAGTTGTTCATGTCAACATGATTCACAATCGTAAGTGCGGATCCGGGAGCTGTAATTTCTACATTGTCCTTGTATTTGCGTTCTTTAAACGAGTTGGTTTTCGAAGAGTAAATGATGCTTCCGTTTACTTTGTTACTCAGTAATTTTACTGTAGATACTGTGTCTACGATTGTAGCGTTGATCTTTAATTCAATTTTTTTAGTTGAGATAAAGCGCAATTCAACGAATTCTGATGCCAGAATGGATCCGTGAAAAATGGAATCGCCATAAACAGAATAAGAACCATCGTTGTAAGCGAAAACGATTTGATTTACGGTGTAATCGCGCAATACGCCAATGCGAATTTCCTGCGCAACCACATTGCGTCCTATCAATAAGAGAAACAGGATGAAGAAAAACCGCATTTTGCAAAATTAAACCGAAGCCAGGCATCAGTAAACCAGAGCTTAAATAGTTTTCAACAAGTATTGTGCAACTTTTGCTGATGCCCCTTTCCTGTTACCGTTTTCGTCAACGTCATGCTGAGCCAGAAGTTCATCTATTTTACGATATCCAGCCTCAATTTGAGCTCTTTTTTCGTTACCGGGTTGCAGCAATTCGAATTCACGCTGAACGTTTTCGATCGTACAATCTCCCTGAATCAACTCCGTGATCAATGGTTGATCAAGAATCAAGTTCGGAAGGGAAATGTATTTGATGTTCACCAAACGTTTTGCAATAGCGTATGAAATTGGATTTCCCTTGTAACAAACTACCTGTGGAATTCCAAATAAAGCGGTTTCCAATGTTGCAGTTCCGGAAGTAACAACTGCCAGTGTAGAAGCTTTCAATAAGGTATAAGTTTGACCATAAACAACAGAAACTTTTTTACTACCAATGATTTCATAGTAAATGGAAACATCCATGTTTGGCGCTCCGGCAACCACAAAATGGTATTGCGGGTATCTGTCGGCCAAAGCCAGCATTACGGGAAGTTTTGTTTTCAATTCCTGAACACGGCTTCCGGGCAAAAGTGCAACTATAGGTTTGTTGTTCGTTTCTACACCAAGAGGCGCTTGTCCCGATTCCTGATAATTTCGGATTTCATCTAAAAGCGGGTGCCCAACATATTCAACATCGATGTTGTGTTTTGCATAAAACGCTTTTTCGAACGGAAGAATAACGAAAAGTTTGAATACATCTCTACGAATGTTCTCCACTCGTTTCTCTTTCCATGCCCAAACGGTTGGTGAAATATAGTAGTAAACCTTAATGTTATTCTCCTTTGCCCATTTCGCAATTCGGAGGTTGAATCCAGGATAATCGATGAGTAAGAGCGCATCTGGTTTGAATGCCAAAATATCTTCTTTGCAAAAACGCATGTTTCGAAGAATGGTTCTGATATTCATCAATACTTCCACAAAACCCATAAACGCCAATTCTTTAATGTGTTTTGCGAGCGTTCCGCCAACCGCTTTCATTTTATCTCCACCCCAATAGCGGATATCCAAATCTGGCTGTTCCTGATACAGTTGTTTCATCACATTGGCGCCATGCAGATCACCAGAGGCTTCACCTGAGATTATGTAGATTTTCTTCGACATTAACGGAAAAGGTTAACGTAAATGATGAAAGGGAAATGCAATGCAGAACCAATAATAATTCCTCTTGCCAATTCGTAACGTTCTCTATTCAGGAAAAAGTAGAACCAAATCAAATTCGGGATAATGGAAAGAGAAAGAAACTTACTCATCACCATCGGGTCTTCCATGAATTTATTCCAAAGTACCATGAACGGGTATTTCTGCATTACTCCCAGAAAGTATATGGTAACGGGCAAAATAATCAATGGACTAAGTGCTCCGATTACTGTTCCTACCGCGTTTTTTTTAGAGAATTTAATTTTCATTTTTCGAGAATTGTTCGTTGAGTTGAGTTAATGTTTCGTGAGCTGTTAGATCGAACTGTGTTGGAACGATTGTAGCGAATTTTTGTGATAAGTAATACAGATCGGTGTCTTTACCTGGTTCGTGCTGATTGAAATCACCAGTTAACCAATAGTATGTTCTTCCGAATTGATCTTCGCGTTTATCGAAACGATCGTCCCAATATGCATGAGCCTGTCTGCAAACCTTAATTCCTTTGAATTCTTCGGTTGGAACCTGAGGAATATTTACATTCAGACAAACACCTTTTGGAAGTTCATTCTTCAAAGCATTTTCAATGACTTGTCGAACTACATATTTAGCCAGCGAGAAATCTGCATTTGCTTCAAAATCATCCAGCGAAAAACCAATACTCGGAATTCCTTCCAAAGCACCTTCAACTGCCGCTGACATTGTTCCGGAGTACAAAACATTCGTTGCTGCGTTTGAACCGTGATTAATTCCCGAAAGGATCAGATCCGGCTTCCTGTGAAGTACTTCGTAAATTCCTAGTTTGACACAATCAACTGGAGTTCCGCTGCAAGAATAAGCCGTAATTCCTTCCCAACGGGTGTTTTCCATCAATCGAAGCGGATCGTTGATCGTAATAGCATGCCCCATTCCGGATTGCGGACTGTGAGGTGCAATTACAACTACTTCGCCGAAAGTGGCAGCAACTTGTACCAATGCGTCAATTCCATTGGCATAAATGCTGTCGTCGTTAGTAACAAAGATCAATGGTTTCTGCATGGCTTAATTCTTTGTGCAAAGATAGTAATTCAAGTATGATAGAAAGTAACTCATCTCGACTCCGCTCGATGACCTTTTCTCTTCCTTGGACTTTTTTTCTAGGGTTATCGAGCGGAGTCGAGATACCCTATGATTTATTCTATAACAAAAGAATAAATCTGATTTCCCCTTGCGCCAACAACAATGCGATTGCCCCACGCTACCGGCGAGCTTTCCCAAACAACGCCATAATGTTCTTTGTGAATGATCGTTCCGGTTAATCCGTCAGCTAAATAAACATTCCCGAAAACGTCTGTAAAGAAAAGGTAACAGTCACCCGCTTTTGTGTAAAGTGCAATTGGTGAAGCCCAGCTGTAATTGGGGAGTTTGATTTTGTAAACTTCTTTCCCGGTGGTTTTATTTAAGGCGACAAATTCTCCTGCAAACGAATTATGCGTTCTGGAAAAAATCCCGAAAACAAGGTTCTTTACCTTTTCTTTTCCCGGAAGAGCACTTGCCAGAACTCCTCCTGAATTGATTCTTCCATTCAAGGTTGTTGCAGCACATTCTCTTCCAACTTTCCAGATCTCTTTTCCGGTGGTAGCATCCAGTTTTCGGATGTAAGCCATTCCGGTTTCACCCTGTTTGTCGACCTCGTTCCCAATGTATAAGTACGGATGTTTGTTTTCCTGTAAATCCAGAACCATAGAAGCGTCAGTATCGTCTAGATTATCAAAATACCAAACAGGACGCATGGTCATTAGATCCAAACAGAAGACATTTCCCGAATTATCTCCGAAAAAACCAAGGTTATTCCAGGCCGACATGCTTGCTTCCAAACCATGTTCGCGCTTTCCATTCACCTTGAAATTGAACTTTGTTGGTTTGGTCAACGTCAAATCATTTCCAATTTTCGCTTTGTAAATCTGCCCGTTTTCTGCCGGATGAAACCAATAACCTGATTTCGGATCGATGAGTGAATTACTATCGAAAGCTCCCCAACCGCGATGAGCCGTTGGATCAAGTCCGGAACGAAAGTAAACTTCCCGACCAGTGAACATGTTGAAAATATAAGAACCGAAACGCAAACTGTCACTTGGAATTCCTTGTCCAACAACAAGCAATCCGTTCATTCTCGGATCAACGGAAACAGTTCCTTTAATTGGATTTTGAATACTTAAATGCGGCCGTGTAGGAATTCCCTTTTCCCAATCGAGGAAATAAATGTTCCCACAAAGTGAACCTACAATGACTTCTTTATTGTTTGTTTGACTCAGAAAATCCGGAGTTGCTCCGTAAAGTTGCTGCTTCTTGTTTTGAGGCCATTGAATAACCAGCGGTTGACCTGTCCAACCGGAACCACCGCCCCACGTTCCTCTATTGTCTTGCGCAGTTTCAAAGATCCAATCCAATCGGAAACCCTTTGGTTTGCGTTTCAGATTTCCTCTAACCGGGTTGTTCCGTTGTGGATTTCCTCTAAAGCAGAAGATTCCATTCTCTTCAGAATAGCTGGTTGTAAATACAATCTGTTCCGTGGAGTCTGTTTCCGAAATTCCGAAGAGTTCGTAATCCAAAAGAGAGATGTCCTGAATTTCAGGTTCTTTTACTTCCCAGGTTCCGTCGTTATCCAGCATATCCTCCACAAAACGAGGAAGCATCTTCACTTCTGGCTTTACATAATGCAAGAGGATTCCCATTCCCAGATACCCAAGAACGAAAACAAAACTGTAAACTAAAACGATAATTATCTTTCGTTTCATACTACAAAATTATTCGATAGTTAACTATGAATTAAGGGAGTAAGTTTAAAGTATGAGCGTTGAGATGTTGAGAAGTCGAAGAGTTTTTGAACGTCCTCCCCTTAATCCCCTCCAAAAGGGGAAACGTAATTCTGTCTCCGTTTCGAAATGGTTTAATCAAAGAAAAAATGGTCACTGAGCGGAGTCGAAGTGCCATTTTGTATAATTTTACCCCATGAAAAAGAAAATCTTATTGCTTGGTTCTGGTGAACTTGGAAAGGAAGTTGTAATTGCGTTGCAACGACTTGGTCAACATGTAATTGCTGTAGATAGTTATGCTGGTGCTCCGGCAATGCAGGTGGCAGACGAGTTTGAGGTAATCAATATGTTAGATGGTGATGCATTGGATACAATCGTTGCAAAGCATCAACCAGATTTGGTTGTTCCGGAAATTGAAGCAATAAGAACAGAGCGTTTTTACAATTATGAAGCGCAAGGAATTCAGGTAGTTCCTTCCGCGAAAGCTGCGAATTTCACTATGAATAGAAAAGCTATTCGTGATTTGGCTGCGAAAGAAGTGGGAGTGAAGACTGCGAATTACAATTACGCAACAACATTGGAGGAATTCAAAGCCGCTGTTTCGGTTATTGGACTTCCTTGTGTGGTGAAACCGTTGATGTCTAGTTCTGGTAAAGGTCAGTCGGTAGTGAAAACCGAAGATCAAATCGAAAAAGCATGGAATTATGCCATTGAAGGATCGAGAGGTGATTTATTGGAAGTAATTGTGGAAGAATTCATTCCGTTTGATTACGAAATCACACTTTTGACGGTTACGCAAAAGAATGGTGAGACTTTGTTTTGTCCACCAATTGGTCACAGACAAGAGCGCGGAGATTATCAGGAGAGCTGGCAGCCAATGCCAATGTCGGCAGAACATTTGAAACAAGCTCAGGAAATGGCTGGTGCCGTTACAAAAGCACTTGGTGGAGCTGGATTGTGGGGAGTAGAATTCTTTGTTAATAAAGACGGAGCAATTTTCTCGGAATTATCGCCGCGTCCTCACGACACTGGAATGGTTACGCTTGCCGGAACACAAACTTTTTCTGAATTCGAATTACACGCAAGAGCCATTTTAGGTTTGCCCATTCCTTCGGTTTCCTTAGTGAAAAATGGTGCAAGTGCAGTTGTTTTGGCAGATAGAGAAACAACCTCTGCTCCTAATTTTAAAGGTTTGGATGAAGTGCTTTCCATTGAAGGAACAGATATTCGTCTTTTCGGAAAACCAACTGCACGTCCGTATAGAAGAATGGGCGTTGTGTTATACAGCGGAGATGAAGCTATTGAGGATATCACTCAAAAGGCGAAAGACCTGGCGGCAAAAATCACGCTGCAGTACTAAGTGAATAAGAAACGAGTTGTAATAGTTGGTGGTGGTCCTGCCGGATTAATGGCTGCAACACAATTGTTGGATGCTGACTGTGAACTGATTTTAATTGATCACAAACCAACAGTTGGGAGGAAGTTTTTAGTTGCAGGCGACGGTGGATTTAACCTGACACATTCAGAAGAATTACCCGCTTTTTTAAAGAAGTATGATTCTGATTGGATGAAGAATTGTGTTAAACAGTTTGATTCTCCTTCATTTCGATATTTTCTGAAATCCATTGGAGTTCCTACAATTATCGGTTCTTCAGGTAAGATTTTCCCTGAAGATCATCTCAAACCCATTGATGTACTCAATTCCTGGAAGAAGTTGCTTTCTAAAAGAGTCGATTTTCAAATGAATTCCCGTTTAATTGACTTTTCTGAAAATGCTGTTTTGATTGAAACGAAAGGAGTTTCCAGAACAATTGAATTCGATTTTTTAGTCCTTGCACTTGGTGGTGGATCATGGTCCAAAACAGGTTCTGATGGAAAATGGTTCGAACTGTTTGAATCGAAAGGAATTGAATTGGCTGATTTTGCTTCGAGCAATTCAGGAGTTGAACTTCACCAGAATTGGCTTGAGAGTCTGGAAGGAAAAATCCTTAAAAATGTTGTCGTTTCTTGCGGCGATCTATCTTGTTCGGGAGATGTTGTTTGCACAGCCTATGGCTTGGAAGGAAAACCGATCTACGCAATGAATGGCGCGCTTCGAAAACAGGAAAGCAAAAGACTAAAGATCGATTTCAAACCACAATTCGATCAAAAGAAAGTATTGGAAGTACTTCAAAAAGCTAAAAGTCCAACGCTTGGATTAAAAGAACTCAAACTAGCTGAAGTGGCGATTTTTTGGCTGAAAACATTCGCTTCTAAAGCGGAATTTACAAATCCAGTTGAATTGGCTGCGCTGATAAAAGAATTTCCAGTTGAAGTAAAAGGATTTCGCCCCTTGGATGAGGTGATTTCAACAGCCGGTGGAGTTTTAACTACAGAATTGGATGCATCCGGACAATTACTTAAGTTTCCAAATGTTTTTTGTGCCGGAGAAATGATAGACTGGGACGCACCAACAGGAGGCTATCTTATTCAAGGTTGTGTTTCTTCAGGGTACGTTGTTGGACAAGGCATGTCGGCTACGCTCGATGACCTTTGCCACGGCGGACTCGATGACTTTTATCGCAGTGACTTATGAAAACCGAAATGAAGGGTTGTCGAGCGGAGCCGAGACAAGTTATTTCTTCAAAATCGTAGCAACAATTCCCTCAATACGTTTCGCCATTTCATCTGTCGGCAAATCATTATCGTCGTCACCAAACGGATCTTCAATTTCCTCTGCCAATACCTCCATGCTCACCATTACATAGTAAATGAACGTAGCAATAATGGCCGTGTAATAACCAAATTGATGAACGAAAGCCAATGGAAGGGAAGAAGTATAAATAAAAATGAACTTCTTGAAGAACATGGAATAGCTATACGGAATCGGAGTGTTCTTAATGCGCTCACAAGCTCCAACAGCATCCAAAAATCCGTTCAGATTTCTATCCAAACGCAAAATGTCTTCTTCCGATAACTGACCCGTTTTTTTCAAATCATTAAAACGTTGGTACATCAATTCTACAATGCCAGAAGGAATATGATCCAATTTCAAAAGGAAGGTTTTCTCGTCTTCAGTCAGGTTCAGTAGTTCGAATTTGGTTCCTGAACGTAAATGTTCCTTAATACAAAGTGCAAAATTTCCAATGTGTCGTGCAAAGAAGTCGTTGTCTACATCTGACAGTCCCAAAGCAGTTAGTTTCACCGCCAAATTTCGGGAATCGTTTACCAATTCACCCCATTTTCTGCGACCTTCCCACCATCTATCGTAAGCGGTATTTGTACGGAAAACCAGTAGGAGTGAAATCACGAAACCAAGTATTTGGTAAACGGAGAAAAGCTTGTCCAATGCCTCTGCTTTAGGGAAATATCGAATCTCTAAAAAAGCAATTAATAAAGAAAGTACACATATGAATAGAAGTTCCTTTTTCAGCATAGAAAGCGTATCGCTTTTTGCCAAATGGAAGATCATTTTTCGCCAACTTTTCGGATTGTAATCTATCATAGGTGCAAAGGTAACAATTGGAGATTTCGACTAGATATGGTTATCAACAAATATTTTCCAAAATAAAACAAAATGTTAATTAACTCGGTATTTTGGTTGTAACTATTTATTTTAGCCATCGTTAACTCAGTGGGACTTAATAAAATTGGATGAAGTTTAAAGTAATTTTTCAAAGTGCATTATTGATTTTTGCCGTAAACGGTTCACTCTTTGGTCAAACAAAAAGTGCCGTTGAAGATGAAATAATTGATTCTTTGATTGTTTCTGTGAAAGCTAAGAAGGCTCTTGTTGTTCCTGCATTTCAACGTTTAAATCCGGACACACTTCAAATTGGTGAGAACGATTTGGTGATTACAGATTCGTACACGGCTCTGGGTCAACCCTACGTTTACGATGCCCTGCATGCGTTTAACCGAAGACGAATGGATCACTTTGGTGGTTTGTTGAACGAGAAGATCAATGCTGGTTTGGCTGAGATTCGCAGTAAAGGTTTCAACTCCGATTTGAAAAATTTATACATTCAAATTGATCCTTCAACATTAACCGTTTATTGGACAGCAGTTGTGGGACCAAGCACAGATGGTTTATGTTACATGCATGTTGATAGTCGTTGTTCGGCTGGTGGTGGATTGCCTGCGGTTCAAAAACAATGTCCAAGAATGCATAATCTACATCCGGGATTAGTTGGTGTGAAACAGTTAGAGTTCAATGATAACGTATTGCAATGTTATGATTGGAATGGAGTAAAACTGGATACTGTTACTGGTGTGGTGAACATTCAGCAACACTTCTACAAGTATTACGATCCCCAAATTGGAAACACAATTACCTTGGCAGAAGTTGCAAAAACAGATGCTGAAAAAATTGGTGCACCGGTTGCTGTTGCTACTGCGAAGAAAGCACCTGCAACTTCAAGTTATAAGAGATATACAGTGAAATCCGGAGATACACTTTCTGAAATTGCTGAGAAATACCATACAAGCCCAAGCAAAATCAAAAAAGCAAACGGTTTGCGTTCAGATATGATTCGTATTGGGCAATCGTTGAAGATTCCGAGATAGAATAAATACTATAAATAGGAAAAGGACGATCGGAAGGTTGTCCTTTTTTTGTTTCAAATGCATCGGAAGAATTTCAACATTGAGATTCAATATTTGCTGCAATCCTCCCTTTGCGCTCTATCCATCACAAGCTATCGCTTACTCTTCTTTGCGGTTATGTTATTGTAATATTCTCCAACATTTCTTCACTCTCCCAATAATTTTAACCCAACTTCAACGTTTATGGTTTTCAAACTGTAAATTCGCACTTCAAAACTGATAGAATGAGTGAAAAAGATACTGCTGCGCAAGCGGAAAGAATGAATCTTCTCGTAACCATCTGGGGATACCGTAAAATATTAATCATAGCTACCTCACTTGGATTGGTAGTTTCAACGGTTCTCGCTTTTTTAATGACACCTTTGTTTAAATCAACTGCAATTGTTTTCCCTGCAGCTACAAGTACGGTATCGTTCTCCGAGCAACGGAATGCAAAAGCGTCTTCTATGGACTTTGGTGAAGAAGAGCAGGCTGAGCAATTGATCCAGATTCTTTCGTCTTCAAAAGTTCGTGACAAGGTTGTTAGCCGTTTCGATTTGATGAAACACTATGATATCGATGCAAACGATCCGAATAAATACTTCAAATTGGTTGAAGAATACAACGGACACATTCAGTTTACACGAACTCGTTATGGCTCAATCTCTATTGATGTATTGGATAAAGACAGAGAATTGGCTGCTGAAATCGCAAACAAGATTGTTGATTTGATTGATACGGTGAAGAACGAAATGGTTTCTGAACGTACGGTTCCGGCTTTCGAGATTAACAAGCGTAAGAAGTTGATGTTGGAACAAGAGAAAATTGCTGTGCTCCACAAATTGGATTCTTTCGCTAGTGTTGGTGTTGTTCCATTAGAGGGTAGAGCAAATCTTTTCCAGGCTTATATGGAAGCAAAAAGTGCTGAAGACAGAGCTGATTACAAGCGTAGAATTGATATTAACATGCAGTATGGTGCTGTTTTCGATGCCTTGGAGTTTGAACGTAACGAGAAGATCAT